>SLLF01000035.1 GCA_007134175.1 Kiritimatiellia bacterium
AAACACAGATGGACACAGATCATGTTTGGTAGTCGCTGCGTGAAGGCAATAATACTTGGAAACGGTTGTTTGTTGAGTTCAGCGAATGAAAGTTAGAATTGTTTTAGAAATCCTTGGATAACGAGTCAGCGTTATGTCACCTGTGCAACGCCGTTTATTGCTTTGTACCGATATGGATGGGACCGTCATTCCCTACGCCGCGCCGGAAGATCCCGATGCCCGGCCCCGGTTGCGCCGGCTCTGCACTGATCCTGGTGTCACCTTGGTCTACGTCACTGGTCGCGACGCCGACTTGGTCCGCGCGGCCCTGGCGGAGTATGACCTGCCGACGCCCGCTTATGCCGTGACGGATGTGGGGGCCTGCATCCACCGGGTTGGACCGGACGGCTCCTGGTCCTGTTGGGAGGACTGGCCAGCCACTATAGCCGCCGACTGGCAGGGACAGACCCAGGACACGCTGCATCCACATCTGGCGGAGCTGCCGGGCCTCCGCCTGCAGCCGGATTCCTGCCAGCAGGCCTTCAAACTTAGCTACTTTTGGGACCTGGATCAATGGGATGGTCCCACGCTGGTGCAGGCCGTGGAGGAACGATTGGCCCCGCTGGGTTTGGTTTCCGAGGTCACGGTCAGCCGCGCTGCGGAATATGCCATCGGCCTGCTGGACGTGTTGCCGCAGCGGGCCACCAAGCGGCATGCCGTGGAATTCCTGCAGCAGCAACTGCACTATGCCCCGCACGAAGTCGTCTTCGCCGGCGATAGCGGCAACGATTTAACCGTTATGGACAGTGCATGCCGCGCCATTCTGGTCGCCAACGCCGGGGATGAGGTCAAGCAGGCCGCCCGCGCCCGCGCGGCCGCCGCCGGCCATGCCGATGCGCTTTACATCGCCACCGGGGATCAGGGATATGGCAACGGCAACTATGCCGCCGGCGTGCTGGAAGGCATCGCTTGGTTCTGTCCCGAATGGGCGGAAGCGGTGCGACCGGAATCCGGCAGGCCCGCACAAAGCAAAAGGAAATCATGATGACGTCTTTGGAATTGTTGCAGGAATTGATCGCGATACCCAGCGTGAATCCGGATCATACGGATAACCCCGCCATCGCCAATGAGTACCGGATGGCGCTGTTCCTTTCCGCCTGGCTGAGTGAGCGGGGGTTTGCGGTCGAATACGATAGTGTGGACGAGTGGCGCGGCAACGTGATCGGTCGCTACGGCCCCGCGCAGCCGGCCTACCACCTGCTGCTGGAGGCGCACCTGGACACGGTCGGAATCGACGGCATGACCATCGACCCCTTTGCGCCGGTTGTGAAAGCGGGCCGCTGCTACGGGCGCGGCGCGTGCGACATGAAAGGGGCCCTGGCTGCCGCTCTGACCGCGCTCGACAATGCCGCGCTGCTGCAACGACTGGCGACGGCCGGAGTGGCAGTAACGGTGGCCGGTGCCTATGGCGAGGAAACTGGTAATATCGGCGCGGAACGATTGGCCACCCAAGGTCTGGCGGCCGATGGGGCGATTGTGCTGGAGCCGACCGGCTGTACGCTGGTGCACGCCCATAAAGGAGCGCTGTGGACCGCCATCACGTTGCAAGGGGCTGGGGGCCACGGTTCTGATCCCACGCAAGGCTGCAATGCCATTCTCGGTATGTGCGAGTTGCTGCCCTGGCTGCAAGGGGGTTGGCTCGATCCGATCGCGTCTGCAGCGGAATCAGCAGACGGGGCCTCCTGGTTCGGCGCGTCCGGTGGCACGGTCAATATCGGACGCATCGTCGGCGGGAACGCCATTAACATAATCGCCCCGCATTGCCGGGTGGAAGTCGACCGCCGCCTGTTGCCGGGCGAGTCACCGGACGTTTTGCTGGCCCGGCTGGACGATCAGTTGCAAGCGCACTGTGTCGCGGGCCACGCCACGGGTTACTCCGTCGAGGTGTTGAAACAGGGAGTCGCTTTCGCTACACCGCCCACAGCCCCGCTGATCTCCGACCTGGCCGCGGCCGTGCGCGTGGCGGGCGGGAAAGCGGAGCTGACGGTAGCGTCGTGGCACAGCGATGCCAGTGCCTTGGCCCGGACCTGCAAGGACGTGGTGGTCTTTGGACCGGGGGACATCGCCCAGGCCCATACCCGCGATGAGTTTATTGAACTGTCCCAACTGGAACTCGGCACGAAGATACTGCGCGCCTATCTTGAAGGCTTGGCGGCGGCGCCATGAAACGCATCGGCGACTGTACCCTATGGGTCGGCGCAGGGCTAACGCTTGTGGCCGGCCTGTTGCTGAGCGGGATCAACCTGTATTGGGGCGAGCTGAACCAGGACGAAGGCTGGTACCTTTATGCCGCTGCCCGCACCGCCGAGGGTGCCCGGCCCTATGCAGATTTCGCCTTCACGCAGGGCCCGGTCTTTACCGCCGTTTATGCGCAGCTCTTCCGGATATGGCCTGTCGCAGGGCTGCAAGCAGGCCGACTATTCACGGCGCTGCTGGGCTGGGCCACCATCGGCCTGGGTATCGTGTTGGTCCGGCAACTTGCCCCGCCAGCGTGGCGTGGTACGGCGACGGTAGGGGTGTTGGCATTGCTCGGCGCGAACGTCTACCACAACTACTTCTCCCTGATCGTGAAGACCTACGCCTTAACCGGGCTGTTGCTGACGGCGGCGGCCTGTTGTTTGGCCTGGTTGAGCCGTGACCGCTTGCGCGGACCGGCGCTGGCGGCGGGATGGTTATTCGCCTTGGCTGCGGGCGTGCGCCTCTCCGCTGGTGTCTGGCTGCCGGTTAGCGCGCTCGGTCTGGTGCTGGCGGCGCGGCGTTACCCGCGCGCCTGGCTCTGGTTCGGATTGGGCGGCGTGCTGGGATTGGCCGTGGCCTTCGGCCCCTCGCTGCTGCGCGCCCCGGCGGCGACGTGGTTCTGGCTGGGGCCGTTCCACTGGGCACGCGCGGCCACGGACGGACACGGCGGTTGGTTGTATCGCGCGGGTTTCTTTTCCCGCTGGCTACAGGCCTATTACCTGCTGGCGGCCGTGGCCGTGGTAGCCGGCTGGGGTCTCGCCACCAGTGGCGTTCGCCGCCATGTCTGGCCACCATCGGTCGGCAGTGGGTTGCTGGCTGGGGTAGGGGGCATGACCCTGCTGCACGCCGCCGCGCCATTTCCCTATGACGATTATCAAGTACCGGTCATGGTGATTGGGACTGCGCTGGTGCTGGCCGCGCTCTGCCACTGGCTCGCCCGCCTGATCGAGCCGTCGCGCCAGCCCGCCTGGGCGCGTGCCGTTGGGGGTATCCTGGTCATGACCGGGTTGCTTGCGGCCGCAACGTCCCCGCGCAATCAAGAGTGGTTCGTGCTGGGACGCGACCGGATCTGGTGGCCGGTTAAGGAGCAGGCCGACTTGCGGGTGCTGCAGCAAACCGCGCAGTTCCTCGCCGAACGAACCGCGCCCGGCGATGAGTTGCTGACCCAGGATACCTATCTTGCCGTCGAAGCTGGATTGCGGGTCCCGGCAGGCTTAAATCTCGGCCCGTTTGCCTATTTCCCGGACTGGCCGACCGACGTCGCCGTTGCCCGGCACGTCGTCAATCGCCCGCTGCTCGAGGCGCTGCTGCAAAGTGGAACCGCGGAATGGGCCGCCTTCAGCGACTACGGGCTGGCCATAGCCGGGCCCGGTATGACGCCGGTGGCGGAAGCTGAACGCCAGCGGCTCTTGCGACTGCTGGAGTGGCACTATGAACCGTACAAGACCGTGCCGCATTTCGGTCAGGCGCATACCCCGTTGACCCTGTACCGTCGCCGGGCCGCACCATAGTGCCACGCACAGGAAACCCATGCAGCTATCCGTCGTCATTCCCGCCTATAACGAGCGTCACCGGTTGGGGCCGATGTTGGAGGCCTATGTGCGCTACTTCGACCAGACGTATGGCGCCGAGGTGGAGTGGATTGTGGTGGTCAACGGGTCGGTGGACGGCACCGAGGACGTTGTCGCGCCCTATGCAGCAGTTAATCCGCGGGTGCGGTTGATGGTCGAGCCCGCCGCGGTGGGGAAGGGGGGTGCGATCCTGATCGGAGCCCGGGCGGCGCGCGGTGACTGGGTGGGGTTTGTCGATGCCGACGGGGCCACGCCGCCGGAAGCGTTCGATGATCTGGTGCGGCACCGGCAGGCCGGGGATTGTCTCATCGCTTCCCGCTGGTTGCCCGGCGCGGTGGTGGAGCCGCGTCAGCCGTTGGCGCGGCGTGTCGCGTCGCGCATCTTCAACTTTTGGGTGCGGTGGCTGTTCCGGGTGCGCATCAGCGACACGCAATGCGGGGCCAAATGCATCCGGCGCGCAGCGCTTGAAACCGTGCTGCCGCGGCTCGGGATAACGCAATGGGCGTTCGACGTCGACCTGCTGTTTCAGCTCCGGCGCGCCGGGTACCGCATTGTTGAGCGGCCCACCGTCTGGCGGGACAAGGCCGGCTCAAAAGTCCGCGTTGTCCGCGCCTCCATCGAGATGACCCTGGCGCTTGTCCGCCTGCGCCTAGTCTATTCACGCGCCCGCTGGATCGTCACCGCCTATGATCGGCTGATGAGTGGCGGGCGTTAATCGGTAAACTGGTTGCCTTACAGGCTGTCGCCAAAATCTTTCTTGTACTTGGCGACGAGTTTGGTGGGCCAGTCGCTGGTGGGGGTCAGTCGACCGAGGAAGAAGCGGAGCACGGTCGGTTCGTACTCGAATTTGAGGCCACCGACCAGTTTGCGGTTTTGGTAGAGCCATTGCAGGCGGTCGGCGACGTATTTGATTTGGGACAGCGTGAAGACCCGCCGGGGCATGGCGAGTCGCATCAGTTCCACGTCGGCCAGCACGTCGTCGCCGCTGTCGTCGCGTACGCTGGATATCGTGCCGCGTTCCATGCCGCGTACACCGGATACCAGGTAGAAGGCGGCGATAAGCGCACCGGCGGGATATTCCTTTTGTGGCACGTGGGACAGGAATCCCCCCGCGTCCACATGCGCGCCCAACCCGCCCGGCGGCGTGACAACCGGGATGCCGCGGGCGTCGAGCCATTCGACGAGGTACTTGATGAAGGAGGGGGATTGGCTGATGACCGTCTCGTCCTGGGTTTCGCGCAGGCCGACGGCCATGGCTTCGATCTCGCGCACGGACATGCCGCCGTAGGTTAGAAACCCCTCGAAGAGAATGACCATATCCTTCAATTTATCGTAGAGCTTCACATTGTTCGTGCAGATGCCGCCGCCCCGCGTGGAACTGACCTTGCGGCTGGAAAAATAGATAAGATCCGCGAGATCGCACAGGGCATGTAGAATTTCCGCGATGGATTTGTTTTTGAAGGTCTTCTCGCGTTGTTTCACGAAATAGGCGTTTTCTCCGATGAGGCTGGCATCGAGCACGAGCATGATGTTGTATTGGTCGCAGACCTTGCGGACCTGGCGCATATTGGCGATGGAAAAGGGCTGGCCGCCAATGAGATTGGTCGAGGCTTCCATGCGCACGAAGGGGAACTTGTCCGGGCCGTGCTTCTTGATCAACGCGCGCAGTTTGGAAATATCGATGTTCCCTTTGAACGGGCAGGTGCTTTTGATCTTCAACCCTTCGTCCGTGAAAATCTCGTCAATCGCGCCGCCGGGCAGCTCGAAGTGGGCCTTGGTGGTCGTGAAGTGATAATTCATCGGCACGATGTGCCCTGGTTTAACAAAGGCCTGTGCGATGATATGTTCGGCGGCACGCCCTTGATGCACGGGCAGAAAGTATTTTGTATTGAAGACATCCCGCACCGCCTGCTTGGCGCGATCAAAGCTTTGCGAGCCCGCATACGCATCGTCGGCCTGCAGCATGGATGCAACCTGCTGGTCGCTCATGGCGTTGGTGCCGCTGTCGGTGAGCATGTCGAGAAAAATATGGCGCGTGCTCATGAGAAAGGAGTTGTAACCGGCGGCCTTGACGGCTTCGAGTCGTTCCTCAATCGGTATCAGCCGCAGTTTCTGCACCGTGCGGACTTTATGCAGTTCGATAGGGATTGCTTCGCCGCTGGCCAGCTTTATCACGGGGGAATCGTCTTTCATGTAACCATCTCTTTCTTGCAAGTTCGATCAACAACACTTCGTAGCCCGCCGCGATAATAGGGGCAATTACCGGCGGTTCAAGCGCGAATTACTCTTGTCTCTGTGAGCTACGCCGTGACAAGTGCGCACCCGCCACGCCCTCACGGGCGCGGCGGGAGGGCGTGGCGTTTGAGTCGCCGCTACGTACGGCCCACTGATCACCGATCAGGCGCTTGCCACCGTCCCCGGACGCGGAAGCGCGTCCGCTCCAACGGCTCGCGGGGACGCTCGCCCTCCCACTGCTTCTTGCCCCAGGGGGCGGGGTCCTTCCATGGTTGGAGGATTTATCGCCTGGCACATATGCAACCCGGTTGTCGGATTCGTGTGTACGAGTACGGATCTCCCGTTAAGGGTGCGAGCGCTGTTGATTATCCCTTCGGTTAGCGGTAGGCTGTGGCAGTGCCGCGTGGTCGGATTCGGGTCACGCTGTACAAGGTGGTAGTATCATGGTGACGACGGCAACCCCATTGCATCGTGCGCGTTATTGGGAGCCTTGTGCCAAGGGGCGCCTGCGCTGCACGCTCTGCCCGAACTACTGTCGGCTGGCGGATGGCCAGCGGGGGGCGTGTTTTGTGCGTCAGCGCCAAGGCGACGCGATCGTGCTGACGACGTACGGCCGTTCAAGCGGCTTTGGCGTTGATCCCATTGAAAAGAAGCCGCTCAACCATTTCCTGCCGGGCACGCCGGTACTCTCGTTCGGCACGGCCGGTTGCAACCTGACCTGCCGCTTCTGTCAGAATTGGGATATCAGCAAGTCGCAGGAGATGGATACGCTGGCGGATCAAGCCTCCCCCGAAGCCATCGCGGCGGCTGCTGAGCGACTGCAGTGCCCCAGCGTAGCCTTTACCTATAACGATCCCGTCATCTTTCTGGAATACGCCGTGGATATTGCCGAGGCGTGCCGGGCGCGTGGTGTCCGGACCGTGGCGGTTACGGCGGGCTACATCTGTCCCGAACCGCGCCGCGAGTTCTTTGCGCAGATGGATGCGGCCAATGTGGATTTAAAGGCGTTCGACAACGATTTCTACGAGGCGTTGTGCGGGGCTCGCTTGAACGACATCCTGGAAACCTTGCGTTATATCCGGCACGAAACCCGTACGTGGCTTGAGATCACCACGCTGTTGATTCCCGGACGGAACGATTCCGATGCCGAAATCACGGCGTTGGCCCACTGGGTCGCCACGGAGCTCGGGCCGGACGTGCCGCTGCACTTCACCGCGTTCCATCCCGATTACAAGATGCAGGACCTGCTACCGACGCCGCCCTCGACCTTGACGCATGCGCGGCGCATAGCCCGGGAGCAGGGACTGCGCTATGTCTACACCGGCAACGTGCACGACCAGGAGGGCGGCAGCACCTACTGCCACGGCTGTGGCCGGTGCTTGATCGGTCGCGATTGGTTTGAGTTGCGGGCATGGAACCTGACTGATTCCGGGGCGTGCCGCCACTGCGGCACGGTCTGTGCCGGCGTGTTCGCCGGCCCGCCCGGCTCATGGGGGTCGCGGAGGCAGGCGGTGCGGTTGGGTGCTGCGGCGCTTGTTTGATCAATCGCCATGAATGGCTTGTCTCCGGGCAGTGGGAAGATGTTGCCAAGCTGGGGCTTGGCGCTCCCGGGAACGCCGAGCCCCAGCTCGGCATATTGTCAACAACGCACGGCATAACAAAACAGATACACTGATCGCAGATGCGCCCGTGGCTGTTTGATCGTCCACAACCGTCCTTGTAATCCGGTCGTATGCGTGTAGACTAGCGTCCAGTAATGGCTACGGCTTCCTTTGCCTAGTGGTGGAGTGTGCCATAGCGAGAGTGAGAAAGCGAAAGAAACCCATGACGGAACAGGACAAGAATTTACCCCCGCCGCCGTCGCCGCCACCTTCACCGCGGCCGCAGCGGCCGGGCAGCAACAAGATGCCGATGCGCGGTCTGGCCATGTGGCTACTGCTGTTGGCGATGTCGCTGACCATGTATCAGGTTTTTTCCCAGGGGCAGGATCGCGAGGAACGGATACCCTTCAATCCCGATTTTCTGGACAAAATAGAGGCCGGCCAGATTCGCAACGCGGAAATCGTGATGGAGGTCTCCGGGCAGCAGTTCGTGCGGGGCGAGCTGCAGGAGTTGGACCCGCGCACGGAACGGCCGCGCCGTTTCCGGGTGGACGTGCGGGTAGGGGACGCCTTGGAGGAACGGCTGCGTGAAGGGGGTGTTCCGTTCGAATACAAGCCGCAGAACCCCTACATCTGGCAGATCATCTCCGGGGCCATCCCGTTCCTGCTGTTGATTGGCCTGCTCTATTTCTTTTTCTTCCGGCAGATGCGCATGGCGGGCAAGGGAGCGATGAGTTTTGGCAAAAGCCGCGCTCGGTTGCTCACCCGCGACAAGAACAAAATCACGTTCGGGCAGATCGCGGGTATTGAGGAAGCAAAGGAAGAAGTTCATGAGATCATCGAGTTTCTCAAGGATCCCAAGAAGTTCCAGAGACTGGGCGGGCGCATTCCCAAGGGCGTGCTGCTGGTGGGGCCGCCGGGAACGGGCAAGACCCTGCTGGCCAAGGCGATTGCCGGTGAGGCGGAGGTCCCGTTCTTTAGCATCAGCGGTTCCGACTTCGTTGAGATGTTCGTAGGCGTGGGTGCCTCGCGGGTGCGCGATATGTTTGAGCAAGGCAAGAAGAACGCGCCCTGCATCATCTTCGTGGACGAGATTGACGCCGTCGGGCGCAGCCGTTTCAGCGGTATCGGTGGCGGGCACGACGAACGGGAACAGACGCTCAACGCGTTGCTGGTGGAGATGGACGGATTCGATACCCAGGAGGGGGTGATCATGATCGCCGCCACCAACCGCCCGGATGTGCTGGATCCGGCCTTGCTGCGGCCCGGTCGTTTCGACCGGCAAATCATGATCGATCTGCCGTCGCTGGAGGGGCGATCCGCGATTCTAAAGATCCATGCGAAGAAGATTAAACTGCAGAAGAATGTTGATTTGCGCCGGGTCGCCCGCGGTACGCCTGGCTTTTCCGGTGCGGATTTGGCTAATCTGATTAATGAAGCTGCTTTATTAGCGGCGCGCGCGGGCGCGGCCCAGGTGGGTTTGCGGCACCTGGAAGAGGCTCGTGACAAGGTGCGCTGGGGGCGGGAGCGACGCAGTCGCCTCATGGACGATAATGAGAAGCGCTTGACCGCCTACCACGAGAGTGGTCACGCCTTGGCCATGTTGTTGTCGAAGGAAAACGAGCCGCTGCATAAAGTCACCATCATCCCGCGTGGCCAGTCGTTGGGCTCCACCATGCAATTGCCCGAAAAGGACCGCTACACGGAGAGCCGGCGCAAGTTGCTGGCGATACTCAACGGGATCATGGGGGGGCGCGCGGCGGAAGAGGTGGTGTTCGGGGACATTACCACGGGGGCCTACAGCGACTTGAAGCAGGCGACGCGCATTGCGCGCATGATGGTGTGTGAATGGGGCATGAGCCCGGTGCTGGGGCCCCAAAGTTTCGGTAATCGCGAGGAAACCCTTTTCCTCGGGCGCGAGGTCAGTCGCAGTTTCGAGTACAGCGAGGAAACCGCCCGTAAAATCGATGCGGAGGTGAGTCGCTTGGTCACGGAAGCCTATGACCGGGCCTTGGAAATCATGCGGACCCATCGCAAGGAGCTGGACCAATTGGCGGAATTGCTGCTGGAACGCGAGACGTTGGATGGCCGTGAAGTCGAAGAGATTGTCAAGCATGGGCGTCTCTTGACGGAGGACGAGCGGGTCAAGGAATACGGGGATGATTACCAGCCCTTAACCGATGAACAAGAGGTGCCGGCTGCCGCAGCGGTGAAGCCGCCCCCGCCGGACAAGGCGATCATTACCCCCGACCCGGGACCGGCCCCCGCCTGATGAGTAGCGGCGAGCCCAGCTGCACGCCGCCGTTTCCGGTTGCTCAACCGGGCGCCGTCGGGTGTTGGCGTTGTCGGGATCGCGAGTTGACGTGGGGTGAGCGGACGCTGGTAATGGGGGTGGTCAACGTTACCCCGGACTCATTTTTTGACGGTGGGCACCACGCCGGTACCGACGCGGCCGTGGAACACGGCCAGGCCTTGTGGGCCGCTGGGGCGGACATCCTTGACATCGGGGGCGAGTCCAGCCGTCCTGGCGCGGAACCGGTCGCCGCGAAGGAGGAATGTCGCCGGGTACTTCCGGTGATAGCCCGCCTCGCCACCACAACGCAAGCGGTGCTTTCGGTGGATACCTGTAAGGCGAAAGTTGCGCGGGCGGCATTGGCTGCGGGCGCTCACGTGGTCAACGATATCACCGCCGGACAGGCGGATGGTGCGATGATTCCGTTGCTGCGTAAGTACGATGCGGGATTCATCCTGATGCACATGCAGGGCGAGCCACGCACGATGCAGGCAGATCCGCACTATGCGGATGTTGTGGAGGAGGTCTATCAGTTTTTGGCCGCGCGCGCGCAGGCGGTGATTGCAGCAGGCGTCGCGGTGGCCAATTTGGCGGTCGATCCAGGCATTGGCTTCGGCAAGACATTCGATCACAATTGGACCCTGTTGGCGCATTTGCCGCGTTTCGCCGCGCTCGGCGTACCGCTGCTGGTCGGGGCCTCCCGGAAGCGTTTTTTGGGCGAGTTATGTGGTCGTCCGGTGGAAAAGCGGCTGGCCGCCAGTTTGGCCGTGGCCGCACTGGCGGCGGAACGCGGCGCGGCGATTATTCGAACCCACGACGTAAAAGAAACTTGCGATGCGGTGCGGGTTGCGGATAGACTACGCTCCGCAACAAGTCATACGACAGAAAGGTCAACATGTGGCGACTGATTGAACAACTGCATCTTCCCGGCTGGGCCGGTGTGGTTGAAATATTAGTCCTGGCGGTCGCTTTTTATTACTTGATCGGCTTTTTCCGTGGTACGCGCGGTGCGGCGGTGCTATCCGGGTTGGTGCTGGTGGTGGTGCTGTTGCTGGCCTTGACGCATCTGGTCAACCTCAACACGCTAAGCTGGATTCTGCAGCGGTTCTCGGTCTATCTGGCGGTGGCGTTCCTGATCATATTCCAGCCCGAAATACGCCGCGCCTTGGCGGAGCTGGGCAAGCAATCGGTATTCAATTCCGATCCGGCGGCCTTGTCCGTGGTCGAGGACATCGTTGCGGCGGCGACGAATCTGGCCGACCAGAAGATTGGGGCGCTGATCGCCATCGAGCGCGAGATCGGTACGCGTCACATCCAGGAAGCCGGCACCCCGCTGGACAGTATCGTTTCACCGGAGTTATTGGCTTCCATTTTCTATCCGAACACACCTTTGCATGATGGTGGCGCGATCATTCGAGGCAGGCGTATTGTGGCCGCCGGTTGTGTCTTCCCGTTAACACAGCGCACCGAGCTCAGCAAGTCGCTCGGTATGCGGCACCGGGCGGCCATTGGCTTCACGGAAGAGACCGATGCGGTCGTGCTGGTGGTGTCCGAAGAGACGGGGGCTATTTCTGTCGCCTATCGGGGGCGGCTTAGTCGGGGCATTGACGAGGCCCGGTTGCGCCGTATTCTGGGGTCGATCCTCGCTCGCTCCCGGCCGACGCAAAGTGGTTGGTCGCGGGTGCGGGAGAAGTTGGATTTGACCCCGTCCGCCGTAGCCAAGACGGAAGCGATACTGGCGGAGCTGACGGAAGAAGATGAACGCTAAGAAGGAAATAGCAAGGGAATTTCTGACGCACCAGAAGGGCGCCAAGGTGGTGGCCTTTGTCCTGGCGGTGATTGTCTGGTACGCCATCCAGCCGACGATCAGTTTTGAGCAGACGATAAGCGATGTGCCGGTCCGGATTCTCATAGATCCGGGCTGGGCGGTTCTGGCGCAGTCGGTGGATAGCGTCGACGTGGATCTGCGCGGATCCCGCGATGCGTTGCGTAACTTGGTGGCGGACGATTTGGAGCTGGTGGTGGATGCGCGTGGGTTGCCGCCGGGCGCTCTGCTGACCCTGCCGCTAACCATTCGGAACCTGCGTACCCCGGCGGGGGTGCGCCCGGTGTTCGTGCGCCCGGCTGAGATTACCCTGAATATAGATGAAGAAATCGACCGGGAATTGCCGGTGCGCGTTCATCTGCAGGGAACGCCGCCCGAGGGGTACCGGGTCGAATCCCACGCGGCGGAGCCGGATCGGGTGATTGTGCGCGGACCGCGTCAGCGCTTGGAAGCGGTGGAGTATCTGCGGACGATGCCGATCGATCTGGAAGGGCGGGCGCAATCGTTCCGGCGCCGGATGGATCTGGCCGCGCCCAGTCGGGCCTGGACCGCCCGCATGGATCCGGACCGGGTGGAAGTGGATGTGCAGATAGATGAGCAGACGGCCCGGTTGGTGCTGGAGGATGTGCCGATCCGGCTGCTGGCGGCGGATAGGGTTGATCACCGTTTTGCCATAGAGCCCCAGCAGGTGCAGGTGGAAGTGGTGGGGAGACCGATCCTGTTGGAAGCCTTGACGCGCGACGATGTCCGTGCCTATGTAGAGTTACCGGTGCTGGATGCTGCCGAGTGGAAACAGCAGGTGAATGTCCGCGTGCATCTGCCACCGGATGTACGGTTGGGGGCGATATGGCCGGACTCGGTGGAGGTGACCACCCAGGGGATGCCGGAGGAGAATGCTAATTAATGAAGAAAACGTTCAACATCATGGTGCCGCATAAGTCGTCTGCCCCCGCAAGGCTTTGGGTGGCTGGGGTAATCGGACTGGCCTGGCTGGGGGGCGCATGGATTTCTGTCCAGGCGGAGACGGTGGCCGGGCCGGAAACGGACCGCCAGGTGGCGCTGATGCAACGGGTGCTCACTACGGGTTTCAACGCGTTGGCGGAAGAGCGCATCGAGCGCGCAACACGGATTTTTGAAGAGGCGGTCAACCGTTGGCCGGCACAATGGGATGCACGTTTTGGCTTGGCAACGGCCTATATCAAGGCCCATCGCTATGCGGAAGCGGTTGATTTGTTTGAGCGGTTGCTTGATGAAGAGCCGGATGATTTCGCGGTCTTAAACAACCTCGCCTGGCTACACGCCACGGCCAACGATGCCGTTTACCGCAACGGGGACCGGGCGGTGGATTTTGCACAACGCGCCCTAATGCTGGAGCCCGATAATTACCACATATGGAGTACGTTGTCCGAAGCGCATTTTGTCAAGGGCAACTTTGAACGGTCGGCCCGGGCGGCCCAACAGGCGTTGCTGCTGGCTGCGCGCCGTAATGCCCGTCAATTGCTGGTACAGGATTTTCGCGAACAGTTGACGCGTGCCCGGCGGGCCGCCCAGGCCTTTGCGATCCTGGATTGATCAAAAGTCCTGCAGCGCCCTTACGCCCCAGCCCTTTTCCCGCACATGCCGGATGGCCGCCAACGTGGCCCGGGCGCCCGCCTCGGTGGTGATGATCGGTATGCCTCGTACAATGGTCTCGGACCTGATCTTCACTTCGTCCACCCGTGCGACGGGACCGCTGGAGGTGTTGATGATCAAGTGCACGTCGTTGGCACGCATCAAGTCCAACACGTTCGGGTGAGCCTGATCCGCCAGTTTCTGCAGCACCTGCACCTCGAGTCCGGCCTCCTGCAGCGCCGCCGCCGTGCCGGTGGTTGAGGCCAGTTCGAACCCGAGTGCCGCCAGTTGACGGCCCACATCCACCATCCATGGTTTGTCGGCATCTTTGGCGCTGAGAAACACCTTGCCGGTTGTAGGCAGATCCTGTCCGGCGGCAATCTGGCTCTTCCAGTAGGCAGCCTCGAAGGAGTCGTCAATGCCCATCACCTCGCCAGTCGATTTCATTTCCGGTCCGAGAATCGGGTCCACGCCCAGAAACCGATTGAAGGGAAAGACCGCTTCTTTCACCGCATACCAGGTCACGGGCTTGGGTGGGGCGGGATAGCCCATCTCCGCAAAGGTTTGGCCGGAGGCCACCCGCGCAGCGATTTTTGCCAGCGGTACGCCGGTGGCCTTGCTGACGTAGGGCACGGTCCGCGACGCGCGCGGATTGATTTCGATCACGTACAGCTCATCACCCGCCACGGCCCATTGCGTGTTCATGATGCCGCGTACGCCCAGCTCCAGGGCAATCGCCTTCACGGCGGTCTCGATGCGGGCCACCATGGCCGGTTCCAGGCTGTGGGGCGGCACCGCGCACGCGCTATCTCCGGAATGAATGCCGGCGGCCTCGACATGCTGCATGACCCCCCCGATATAAACGTCCTGGCCGTCGGCCACGCAGTCCACGTCCACCTCGATCGCCCCTTCCAGGTAGCGATCAATCAGCACGGGAAAATCGGGACTGACCTTGAGCGCCGCCCGCACGAACGGCTCCACGTCCTCGTCCTTGTAGGCCACCATCATGGCGCGACCGCCGAGGACGTAGGACGGGCGCACCATCACCGGATAGCCGATCCGCCGGGCAATGACCAGAGCCTCCTCCACCGTGTCCGCCGTGTCGCTTTCCGGTTGCTGCAATCCCAACTGTTCCAGCAGGGCGCGGCAATGTTTGCGGTCCTCGGCCCGGTCGATGCTTTCGGGCGACGTCCCGAGAATGGGGACCCCCGCCTTCATCAGCGGCACCGCTAAATTCAATGGGGTCTGTCCACCCATTTGCACGATCACGCCGAGCGGCTTCTCGTTCTCGTAGATGTTCATGACATCTTCGAACGTCAACGGCTCAAAGTAGAGCTTGTCCGCCGTGTCGTAGTCCGTACTGACCGTCTCGGGATTGCTGTTGACCATGATGGTCTCGTAGCCCAGCTCGCGCAGCGCCTGCACGGTATGCACGCAGCAGTAGTCAAACTCGATCCCTTGCCCGATGCGGTTGGGTCCGCTGCCCAGCACCATGACCTTTTTCTTGTCGGATGGTTTGGACTCGTCGCGTTCAGCGTAACTGGAATAGAAATAGGGCGTGTACGCTTCAAACTCGCCGGCGCAGGTATCGACCAACCGGTAGACCGGTTTGATCCCGGCCGCCAGCCGTTCCCGGCGCATATCCAGCTCCGTCACGCCCGCGCCCCGCAACGCGGCAATTTGCTTGTCGGAAAATCCGGACTGCTTCGCCTCGCGCAGCAGATCAAGCGGTAGCGGTTGGTCGGCGGGTGTGTCCAGCAGCCGGCGTTCCAGTTCCACGATCTGGGCCATCTGATCGATGAACCAAGGATCAATCTTGGTCAACTCGGCTACGCGCTCAATGGAGTAGCCGTGTTTCAGCGCATACTTGACGTTGAAGTGGCGGTCGGTGTCGCTGCGGGTCAGCTCGTTTTCCAGTTCCGGCTTGTTGACGAAATCCTCCGCGCGCAGATCCAGGCCGGCCACGCCCACTTCCAGGCCGCGGAACGCTTTCTGCAGCGCTTCACGGAAGTTGCGGCCGATGGCCATCGTCTCGCCTACGGACTTCATGCTGACGCCGAGTTTGGGGTCGGCCCCCGGGAACTTCTCAAAAGCGAAGCGCGGTACTTTGACCACGCAATAATCAATGGTCGGCTCGAAACTGGCCGGCGTATCGCGTGTGATATCGTTGGGCAGTTCGTCGAGCGTGTACCCCACCGCCAGTTTGGCTGCGATCTTGGCGATCGGGTAGCCGGTGGCTTTGCTGGCCAGCGCCGAGCTGCGGGAGACGCGCGGGTTCATCTCAATCACCACCATCCGGCCGGTTTGCGGGTGCACGGCGAATTGGACGTTGGACCCGCCGGTATCCACGCCGATTACGCGCAGTACCTTCAGTCCCCAATCCCTCATCTTCTGGTATTCCACATCCGTCAACGTCTGGGTCGGGGCCACGGTGATGCTGTCGCCGGTATGCACGCCCATCGGGTCAAGGTTTTCAATGGCGCAGATGATGACGCAGTTGTCGTTGCGGTCGCGCACCACTTCCAGCTCGAACTCCTTCCAACCCAGGGCCGATTCCTCCAGCAGCACTTCGTGGACCCGGCTGGCCTTCAGGCCGCCGGCCACGATGCGGTCCAGTTCCTCCTCGTCATAGGCCGTGCCGCCGCCAGTGCCGCCCAGGGTGTAGCTGGGGCGAACGATGATCGGGAACCCGAGTTCCTTTGCCACTTCCCGGGCGCGATCCAAGTTGTTCACCCGTTCGCTCTTCAAACATTCGAGTCCCGCCTCTTCCATCGCGGCCTTGAACAGCTCGCGGTCCTCGGCGCGCTTGATGACGTCCACCTTGGCACCGATCAGCTCCACGCCGAATTCGTCCAGGACGCCCATCTCCGCCACTTCCAGGGCGGTGTTCAGGCCCGTCTGCCCGCCCAGCGTCGGCAGCAGCGCGTCGGGGCGCTCGATGGCGATGATCTTGCGCACCGCCTCGGCGGTGATCGGTTCCACATAGGTGCGGTCAGCCACTTCCGGATCGGTCATGATCGTGGCCGGGTTGCTGTTGATCAGCACCACTTTGTAGCCTTCCTCCCGCAGTGCTTTGCACGCTTGCGTCCCGGAATAGTCAAACTCGCAGGCCTGCCCGATCACAATGGGGCCGGACCCGATTAACATGATTTTCTTGATGTCAGCACGTTTCGGCATAGCACATGGTTCTCACTAAGGGGTGGGTGGATTTTCCAGGCCTTGGAACAAAAGGGAGGGGACTTTTCCAAACCTTGGAAAGCGGCCATGGGGGGCGATCTGATGTTGCAACCGAGCGCAACAGCGGTGGGAAATGCGGTCTACGTATCCGGTTGTCGCGGGGGGCTTTCGCATGTGCTGGTTCATCTCACTCCCATTCGATCGTGGCCGGCGGTTTGGAACTGATATCGTAGACGACGCGGTTGATGCCGCGCACTTCGTTGATGATGCGGTTGGAAATGGCACCCAGTGTGTCGTAAGGCAACCGGACCCAGTCGGCGGTCATGCCGTCCAGGCTCTGCACGGCGCGGATGGCCGCCACATTCTCGTAGGTGCGCTCGTCGCCCATCACGCCGACGGTCTGCACCGGCAGCAGCACGGCGAAGGCCTGCCAGATGTCGCGGTAGTTGGGCAGTTTCTCGATCTCGGTCTGCACCCGTAGATCGGCTTGCTGAAGCAAGGCGACCCGCTCCCGCGTCACTTCGCCCAGGATGCGGACGCCCAGACCGGGGCCGGGGAAGGGTTGGCGGTCGACGATGGCGTCGGGCACCCCCAGGGCGCGGCCCAGGGCGCGGACTTCGTCCTTGAATAATTCGCGCAGCGGTTCGATCAATTCGAACTGGAGATCGTCCGGCAGCCCGCCGACATTGTGATGGCTTTTGATCGTGACCGACGGCCCCCCCAGCGGCGACACGCTCTCGATCACGTCGGGATAGAGGGTGCCTTGCGCCAGGAACTTCATCGGGCCGATCCGGCGCGCTTCAGCGGTGAACACCTCGATGAAGGTGTTGCCGATGACTTTGCGCTTCTGTTCAGGATCGCTGACCCCCGCCAGCCGGTTAAGGAAGATGTCCTGGGCGTGGGCCACGCGCAAGTCCATGCCGAACGCGGCACCGAAGGTTGTTTCCACCTGTTCCGCCTCGCCGTGGCGCAGCAGGCCGTTGTCGACGAAGACGCAGTGCAATTGATCGCCGATGGCCCGGTGTAGCAGGGCGGCGGCGATCGAGGAGTCCACTCCGCCGCTGAGGCCGCAGAGGACATGGTCGTTGCCGACGCGTGCGCGGATGGCGGTGACGCTTTCCTCGATGAACTGGGTCATGGTCCAGTCGCCCGCGCAACCGCAGATGTCGAACAAGTAGCGGTTCAGGATGGTGTGGCCTTGTGCCGTGTGGGCGACTTCGGGATGAAACTGCAGGCCGTAGAAACCGCGTTCCACGTCGGCCATCGCGGTGTGCGGACAGCTTGGCGTGGCGGCCAGGGTGATGAAGCCCGAGGGCAGCGCGTTTACGTGGTCGCCGTGACTCATCCAGACCGTCAGTTCCGGCGGGACATCGCGGAACAACCGGTCCGGTTGCGTGACACTGATCAAGGCCCGTCCGTACTCGCGTTCCTGGCCCGGTTGGACGGTACCACCCAGCGTGCGGGCCATGAGCTGCATGCCGTAGCAGATGCCCAGTACCGGGATGCCCAGCTCGAACAGCGCGGCATCGCAGTCGGGCGACCCGGCCGTCAGTACACTGGCTGGGCCGCCGGACAGGATAATGCCCTTGGGCGGATTTGCGCGCAGGGTGGCCGCCGTTGTGTCATAGCGCATGATTTCGCAATAGACCTTCTGCTCACGCACGCGCCGCGCGATAAGCTGGCTGTACTGCGATCCGAAATCGAGGATGGCGATCCATTCGTGGGCTTTCATGCGCCGGTGGCCTCCATCAACTTGATGAAGTCATCAAACAGATAGGCGGCATCATGGGGGCCGGGCGCCGCCTCAGGATGGTACTGGACCGAGAACATGGGCCGTTGCTTATGGCGCAACCCTTCCGACGTGTCATCGTTCAAATTGACATGCGTGGTTTCCAATACGGCGGGATCGAAAGAATGTTTGTCGACGCAGAAGCCGTGGTTTTGCGAGGTGATTTCGATCAGTCCCGTTTGCAGGTTTTTGACCGGTTGGTTGGCTCCGCGGTGCCCGAACTTTAGTTTATAGGTGCGCGCCCCATGGGCCAGCGCCAGCAGTTGGTGGCCGAAGCAGATGCCGAAGGTCGGCAAGCCGTGAGCGACCAGTTCACGAATGGTCTGCAGCACGGCGGGCAGTGTGTCCGGGTCGCCGGGCCCGTTGGAAATGAAGAATCCGTCCGGCTTTGTGGCCAGGATGTCCGCTGCCGACGTCTGGTTCGGGAATACCTGAGTGGCCACACCGCGTTCCGCCCACATCCGCAATTGGTTGCGTTTGATGCCGCAATCCAGCACGGCCACGCGCCAGCGGGCGGCGTCGGCCGGCCAGTCGTAGCGTTCCGGCGTGCTGACTTCGCTGGAGAGGTCGCGTCCCACCAGGCCCGGTGACTGCTTCGCTTTGGCCACCAGGCTTGCGGGGTCCCAATCGGTGGTGGACATCACGCACTTCATCGCGCCGCGCGACCGGATGTGCAGCGTCACGGCCCGGCCGTCCACGTTGTCAACCCCCAGTATGTTGTTCTCCTCCAAATAGGTGGCCAGCGACTTGGTGCTGCGCCAGTTGCTGCGTATGCGGCTGGCCTCGTTGACTACCAGGCCGGCCGCGTGGGGTTTCCACGACTCCACATCCTCGTCGTTGATTCCGTAGTTGCCGATCAGCGGGTAGGTCAGGGTCACGATCTGCCCGTGGTAGGAGGGGTCGGTCAGGATTTCCTGATAGCCCGTCATGGAGGTATTGAAGACGAGCTCGCCGTACACCTCGCCTTCGCCGGCAAAGGCGCGACCGGTGAATAGGGTTCCATCTTCCAGGGCTATAAGTGTTTTCATGGTAATGGTGTCTCAGAACAGTGATTGCCATCCTTGCTGCGGACCACCCGGCGCTGCGCGCGCGACGCATCGTGGGCTGCTGACGGCGGTTGACACGGTATTTTGATCAAAAAACGGGTCCTGTCGAGTACTTTGTTGGGGGTCAGACGTAGCCCAGTTTTTTGAGCATCCAAAAATTACGCATCCATTCCTTTTCCGCCTTGACCCACAGTTTAAGTTTGACCGGCTGATCGTAGGTGGTCGCCATCTCTTTTTCCGCCGCGTGGACAACTTTTTTAAGTAGCCGTCCTTGGCGTCCCAGCACGATGCCTTTTTGTGAATGGCGGCTGACGTAGATGATGCCGTTGATGGTCCATCCTTTGGCGGTTTCCTCGATGGTTTCGATCCAGACCGCCAGTGCGTGGGGCAACTCGTCTTTCAGGTAGGGCGCGTACTGCTCCCGCACGATATCGGCCAGCGCCAGCTTGCGCGGGTAGTCCGTCAGCAGGTCTGGAGGGAAGAGGGGTGGTCCGGTGGGCGCGGCGGCGAACAGCGCGTCGCGCAGTCCATCGATACCTGCGCCGGTCAGGCCCGACACGCGGTGTGAGGTGACGTTGCGCGGTTGCGCCGGTCCTTGATGCAATCGTGCCCAGCACGCGGTGTAGTCGGCTTCGTGGGTATGGTGTCGATCCACCTTGTTGCAGGCCCACAGCAGGGTGGCTTCCTGTTCCGGGCGGCACAACTTGCGCAGCCACCCTTCATCCTCCAGGCGGGGTGGACGGCTTACGTCCAGAACCAGGAGGATAATGTCGACCCCTTCGACCGCGCCTCGCGCGGTACGGTTCATGGCGCGGCCTAGCTC
>SLLF01000125.1 GCA_007134175.1 Kiritimatiellia bacterium
CCCGCTTTGATCCAGCAGAAACTTAATCAAGCGGGGTATGCTTTCCGGGTGGTTAACGCCGGTGTCAGCGGGTCCACCACAACCGACGGTCTGCAGCGCTTGAATTGGCTCCTGCGTGAACCCATCGATATCCTGGTGCTGGCGCTGGGGGCCAACGACGCTTTGCGTGGTTTGCCGTTAAGTCTTATTCGTGACAACCTGGACGCCATCCTCACCCGGGTGCGCGGTCAAAACCCCGGTGCGCAGCTGGTGCTGGTCGGCATGCGTATGCCTCCCAGTCATGGGGGCGTTTATGTTCTTGGCTTCGAGGCCATCTACCGTGAGTTGGCTCAGGCGCATGGAGCGGTATTGATTCCCTTCTTGTTGGAGGGTGTGGCCGGCGAGCCGGGTTTAAATCTAGCCGATCAACTTCATCCCAACGCCGCCGGCCACCGGGTACTGGCGCGTACCGTGTGGTCGTATGTAAAGCCGCTGACGGTCCCGTAGCCTCCTGCCCTGCAGTTGACGCGGCATCGTTCCGGGCTTATGCTGGGAACATGGGCAGGGTACTCCTATATGCGTTAATCGCCGTCGTGGGGTGTGGACGGGTAGGCTGGGCGGAAGAAGGCCGTGTTGAGCAGCGCGAGCGGACGCCGCGCCGCTTTATCCGTTATGATGCACGCTGGGACCAGCAAGAGCATGACCCGGGCCTCGGGCCGTTGCCGGATTCGGATGAGGATCGCCGTCGCATGCGCTTGCGGGATATCGAGACGCCGCGCGAGCGAGCCGGTACTGCGGCGCCGCCTTTTTCGCTAGATCCCTCCGAGGCGATGCAGCCGCTGCCGCGTCCGGAACCGGAGCGTCCGGAACGGGGTCGGCTCTGGATTCGGCCGACACTCGAGAGTCCGGAATTGAGTGAGCGGCTGGGCCTTGCCGCTGATGATGAGGATTCAGCGTCCAGCGGCTGGGGTTGGCTGGCTGCTCAAGTTGGCCAACGGCAGCGTGAGCGGGAGGAGTGGGTGGAAGAGGAGCGTCAGTTATTGGAGGCCGAGGAAGACGCGGAGCGGCAGGCTGCGCCCACCGCGGCCCCGCCGAACTGGGGGGGGCTGCTATTGCCTGCACCAACGCCGCTATTGATGTTGGTAGAAGGAGCCGTGGACGAGAACGGTGCGCGGTTAACCGATCGTGAAGTGGAGGAACTGGCGTTGGGCGCGGTGGAGGCCCTTGAAGACGCCCGGCGGGATGAAGCCGCTTGGCGGGAGTGGGAAGAATTCGCCAACCCTGGCGGGACGCCTCAGGGGACCGACATGAGTGGCCGTGGCCAAGCCAACGCTTTAGGCGCGGCGGAAGCGGGACGGGCAGCTTCGACGGAGGATGCAGCGTGGCGCTCCAGACTGGCGGAGGCGGATGGACGCGATGATTTTCGGCCCACGGCTGACTTTTCGCAACGGATTTACCGTCCGGTGGATCCGGTCGAAACCAGCAGGGAAGGGCGCAACGCGGCATCGGGGGGCTTCGACACCGCTCCGCAGTTCGATACCGAGGCGCAGGCGGGCGACACCATGCGTCGCCAGCAGTCGTTCAACAGCGGTTGGGCCGGGGCCGCCGGTACCGAGGTGGCCGGTCCGGGTTGGACCAGCGACTTTGCGCCTGCGGGCGGTACGGACACGACGGGGTGGTCGGGGGGCTGGGGCGGCGGTTCCGGCTGGGATGCCGCGACGCCGCCTCCGGCGGCGCCGCCTTCCCGGATCGACCATGAGCCGCAGATTGGGCGCGGTTTTTCCCAGCCGGCCTGGTCGTCGCCCGATCGCGATTGGACGCGGGATCGTTGAGATGTACGCTTGCGGTATGGAGCAGCTGCTGGACACGCGGCTGCCGCAACTGACCGGTAGCCGGGTGGCCTTGGTTGCCCACCCCGCCAGTATACTGGCTGATGGATCGCCTGCTGCTGTTCGTTTACGTGATGCTATTGGGGAGCGACTGGTCGCGTTGTTGGGACCGGAACACGGCTATACGGGCCAAGCGGGGCCGGGCGTCGCGGTGTCACACCACGTGCATCCTGACTGGGGTATCCCGGTCTACTCCCTGTATGGCGCGGCCACTGATGCCTGGTCGGCTCTGGCGGGGAAGGTGGATACGCTTATTTTCGATCTGCAAGATTTGGGTGTGCGGTGTTACACCTATTTGCACACCCTCTTGCAAGTCATGCGGGCGGCTGACCGGTACGGCTGGCGGGTGCTGGTTACCGACCGGGTGGTGCCCTGGGCCCCGATGGTGGACGGACCCGTGGCGGCGGAGAGCGCCGATCACGCGGTGTGTCCCGCGCCGGTTCCGCTGGTATATGGTATGACGCCGGGTGAGACGGCGCGCTGGTATCGGCGACATGCCGGTCTTGCCCTTGACTTGGACGTGGTTCCGGCTATCGGCTACACGCGCGCGGCCGATCCTGTCGCCTTATGGTCCTGCTGGGTGCCGCCGTCACCGGCCATCCGCTCGCTGGCCTGCGCCTACGGATTTCCCCTTTTGGTTTTTACCGAGGCCAGTCAGCGCTGGCATTGCGCCCGCGAGACCGCGGCGGCCTTTTGCCGGCTTCAGGGCGCTGTACTGGACGCGTCTAACTTGGCGCAGCGCCTGCAAACCTACGCGTGGCCGGGCATCGAGTTTGCCGTCGACGCACCGGATTACGGGGCGCTCGTCCTGCGGGTCACCGATCCGCGGCGCTGCCGGCCGGCGGTGGTGGCGGTAACCTTGCTGTACGAGTTGCAACGGTGGGGGGGCGGGGATCTATTTACCGACGACGGGATCAACGATGCGCGCTGGTTTGATCTGTTGATGGGTACGGCGGAGGTGCGGTTGGCGCTGCAGGCCGGTGCGGTGCCTGGCGAGATCGTGGCGGGCTGGAACGCCCCTTTGGCGCGGTTTCGCCGTGAACGAGCCGCCGCGTTACTTTATTAGTGCGGCAAACGCGGTCGCGATGTCCGGGTGATCGAATGTGAATCCGGCCTGATTCAGTTTGGCCGGTAGCACGCGTTGGCTGGCCAGCAGCAAGGCGTCGGCCATTTCGCCGAATACCCAGCGCGCCAGGGTGGCCGGCACGCGCGCCCAGGTGGGGCGACGCAGTGCCTGGCCCAGCGCCTTGGTAAAGTCGTGGTTGGTACAGGGCGTCGGGGCGGTGATGTTGATGGGGCCGGTGCATTCGTGATGGTCCAGTATAAACAGGATGGCGCGTATGGCATCTTCCAGCGTGGCCCAGCTCATGTACTGTTGGCCCGAACCCAGCGCGCCGCCCAGTCCGCAACTAAAGGCCGGCAGCATGGCCTTCAGCGCGCCGCCGGCGGGGTCCAACAGCATGCCAAAGCGCAGGTGGACCACGCGGATGCCGGCTGCCCGGGCCGGTGCGGCGGCGGCTTCCCATTCGCGGCAGACATCCGCCAGAAAGCCTGCGCCGGCCGTCGCTTCTTCCGTTAGCACGGTTTCACCGCGTGATCCATAAAAGCCGATGGCCGATGCGACCAGCCAGACCGGTGGGGGCGAAGCCAGCGCCGCCAATTGGCGCGCCAGTTGATGCGTGCTGGTCGTGCGGCTGGCGTGGATCAGTTCCTTGCGGGCGGCCGACCAGCGGCCGGCAATGCGGGTGCCGCCCAAGTGAATGACCGCTGCACATTTCGCCAGTTCTTCCGGGCGGGCCAACGTATAGGTGTCCGGATCCCAGTAGAGTGCGCGCGCGTCCGTCGCATGGGCGCGGTGCAAGGGGTATACGTGTTCACCTCTTTGTTGGAGGGTACGCACCAGGGCGCGCCCCACGAGTCCGGTGCTTCCACTGATGCAGATGTTCATGCGTTTTCGTTTGAATGCAGGGCGGAAAGTTGATACTAACTCAAGTCATCGACGATCCGACCCGGTATAGGTGTTAAAAGTGAACCAGGAGAACAGGTGAAAACAACAGCATATGATATCAGCAATCCCTATGTGGCGCAAGTGGTCAGCAACGACCGACTCACTCCGCCGGATACCGACGAGGTACGGCATATTGTGCTGCACATTCCCGATGCCACGTTCAATTACCTGGAAGGGCAAAGTATCGGGGTGCTGGCGCCGCCCTCGGGCGCGTTCGGCAATGAGCACCATTTGCGGTTGTATTCCATCGCCAGCTCGCGCGCCGGCGAGGACGGCAATTTAGCGGAAATTTCGATATGTGTCCGGCGCTGCTTCTACATCGATGAGGTTAGCGGGGAGCGCCATCCCGGGGTGGCCTCCAATTACCTGTGCGACCTGGCGGTAGGCAACGACCTGCTGATGACCGGGCCGTACGGGCGCCAGTTCCAGGCCCCCAAGGATCCAGCCTGCAATTTGTTGATGATCGGGGTGGGCACCGGGATCGCCCCCTTCCGCGCCTTTATGAAGCACATTTACGAGGAGCGCCAGGAATGGCAGGGCAAAGTGCGGCTTTATTATGGGGCGCGCACCGGCATGGATCTGTTGTATATGAACGACGTGAAGAACGATCTCAGCCTCTACTACGACAAAGCCACGTTCCAGGCCTTTGAGGCGTTGAGCAGCCGCCCCCATTTTGATGATCCGCCTGATATTGAACGCCGTTTGATGGACAACGCGCTGGAAGTGTGGGAGCTGGTGCAAGATCCCAAGACCTATGTCTATATCGCGGGCCTCTCCGCGATGGAGAATGCCTTTGATCGCGTGATGGCCGCCCTGGCCGGTTCCGATGCACAGTGGCAGGAGTTAAAGAAGAAGCTTAAGGCCGAGCGTCGCTGGTCTACCCTGTTCTATGATTGAGTGGGGCTGCGTCCATGTCCAAAAACCTCTATATCTGCGCCAGTGAGCCACGTAGCGGAAAATCCGCAGTGGCATTGGGCATGATGGAGGCGTTGCTCAAGAACATACCGAAAGTCGGTTTTTTCCGGCCCATCATTAGCACGCCGCGCACGGCCGGCCAGCAGGATAACGACCTGGAGCTGATCCGGTCGTACTTCCACTTGGACCAGGCGTATGCGGCGATGTACGCCTATACGCTGGAGGAAGCGGCCGAGCTGATCACGCGCGGGCGCAAGACGGAGTTGATGGAAGGGATCCTGGCCAAATACAGCCAGATCGAGGAAACGCACGGGTTCGTCCTGTGCGAAGGCACCGACTTCGACACCCTCTCGGCCTCGGTCGAGTTCGACCTCAATGCCGACATCGCGATCAACCTGAACTGTCCCATTCTCATGGTGGCTAACGGCTCGGATACGGAGGACGGTGAGGCGCATTACCGCAACGCCGTGATGGCCGTGGACGATTTCAGCGCCATGGGCTGCCATATCCTGGCGACGATTGTGGTCGGGGTTAATGAAGGGGCGCCCAATCGGCTGGTGCAGCGGTTGTCACAGGAGAGCAACAACAAGGCCGGAATTGTGTTCGCTATACCTTACGAACCCTTCCTTAGCGGGCCGACCGTCAAGGAAGTGGCCGACATCCTGCACGCGCGGGTGCTCTACGGGGAGGACCATCTGGACCGGATCGTTCTGCACAAGACGGTCGCGGCCATGCAGATCGGCAATTTCCTGATGCGGATCCATCATCGGGAGAGTGCCTTGATCATTACGCCCGGCGACCGTTCGGATATTGTGCTGGGTGCCCTGGCGGCCGCCTCTTCCCAATCCTTTGCCGGAGTGGCCGGTCTGGTCTTGACGGGCGGGCTCTTGCCGGACAAGGCGATGCGCGCCCTGCTGGACGGGTTGAAGTTGACCGTGCCGGTGCTGAGTGTCAGTAAAAACACCTTTGAGACCACCTGCAAAATCAACGAGATCCATTCACGCATTTCCGCTCACGACACCCGTAAAATTTCCACCGCGCTCAACCTTTTCCAGACCCATGTCGACGCGGACGGGCTCTTGGACCGGATATCCGCTGAACGGTCGGCGATTATGACGCCCCAGATGTTCGAATTCCGCATGTTGCAGCGCGCACGGGCCAACAAGCGGCATATCGTGTTGCCGGAAGGGAGCGATGAACGCATTCTGCGCGCGGC
>SLLF01000121.1 GCA_007134175.1 Kiritimatiellia bacterium
GTCATGCCGGCCAGTTTGTCGTACATGCGGAAATAATTCTGGATCGTAATGGTGGCGAGCGTCTGGGTCTCGCGTTCGATTTTGACCCCCTCCTTGGCCTCCACGGCCTGGTGCAACCCGTCGCTCCAGCGACGGCCCGGCATCAGGCGCCCGGTGTTCTCGTCGACGATGATCACCTGGTTGTCCTGCACGACATATTCGACATCGCGTTCATAGACACAGTAGGCCCGGATCAACTGGTCCACGGCATGAATGCGTTCACTTTTTTCCGTAAACTGCTGCTGCAGTTCCTGGCGACGGGCAACCTTGTCTTCGGGGCTCAGGGTGGTATCGCCGTCCAGCTCAGCCAACGCGGAGACGAGGTCCGGGACGACAAAAGCGTCGGGGTCATTGGGGCTTATGGTCGAGCTACCCTTTTCGGTAAGGTTGGCGTCGTGGCCTTTTTCGTCGATGACAAAAAACAATTCCTCACGCAATTCGCGCGCTTGTTCCTTGCGCATGTCGGTCAACATTTGTCCGTCGATCTGCTCCAGCAGTCGCCGGCGCCGGGGATCCTCAATCAATTCCAACAGCATCTTATTGCGCGGCATGCCTTGATGTACCTGGTACAGTTTGATCTGTGCTTCCTCGATCTCGTCCGCTTCTAAATGCTGTTTGGCCTCCTTGACCAGCCGGTTGCAGAACTCACGCTGCTGGCGCACCAGCCGGTCCACCCGCGGCTTGAACTCGTCATACTGGTGGGGCGTGTGCGGGGCCGGTCCTGAAATAATCAACGGGGTGCGGGCTTCATCGATCAGAATGCTGTCGATTTCATCGACCACCGCATAATGATGGTGGCGTTGCACCATATCTTCCGGTCGCATGGCCATGTTGTCGCGTAAGTAGTCGAACCCGAATTCGGCATTGGTGCCGTAGGTGATGTCGCAGCCATACTGTTTCCGGCGTTCTTCCGGGCGCATCGCGTTCTGGATGCAGCCAACGGTTAACCCCAGAAAACGGTAGACCGCACCCATCCACTCCGAGTCGCGGCGGGCCAGGTAATCGTTGACCGTCACCACGTGTACGCCCTTGCCCGTCAGGGCGTTGAGATAAACGGGCATGGTGGCGACCAGCGTCTTGCCCTCGCCCGTAGCCATTTCCGCAATTTTCCCCTGGTGCAGCACGATACCACCAATCACTTGCACGTCGAAGGGGACCATATCCCAGACCAGGTCGTTGCCGCTCACGGCAATCGTCTGGCCCACCAGCCGCCGACAGGCGTTCTTTACCGTTGCGAACGCTTCACAGAGGATATCGTCTGTCGTAGCGCCTTGGGCCAAACGTTCTTTGAATTCGGCGGTCTTGGCCTGCAGTGCTTCGTCGGTCAGCGATTGGTAGGACTCCTCAAGTTCACGCACCTGATCCACCAACGGCTGGATTTTCTTCAAATCGCGCTGATTCTTGGTACCGATTATTTTTTTAAGCAACCATTGCATAGTACTTTCCCGAGGCCCTGGCCGATCCGTCGACATGAGCAAGCACTTCTGCCTCATGGTTCGGAGCCAAACGAATCGCCAGCGCCTTCACTTTTCTGATCAGTAAAGGAATGCGTCTACCATACGGAAAGGCCCGGCCACCATCAAGGATGATTCAACCAGCCGGAATCGCCATTATCATAGTGTTCCTTTTTCCAAATGGGCAATCGTCGCTTGAGCTCGTCTATCACATAGCGGCACGCGGCAAACGAGGCATCACGATGCGCACCCCCGACACCAAGCCAAACGGCCGTCTCGCCGACCACCAGTGTGCCGACCCGGTGCAGGCAGCGTATCTCCGCGATGGCAAACCGGGCCCGCGCTTCGGCTTCAATCCGGGCGAATTCATTTTCGGCCAGCGCTACAGCCCCTTCAAACTCGAGGCGGCCAACGACACGCCCGTTATTCCGGCACCGCACGCGCCCGATAAAGACGACCCAGGCACCGCACTGTTGGCTGATCGGCTCCTGCGTCCAAGGGTGGGCGTCCAGTGGGGTGTTACAAAGCGCAAACATGGGCTTCAACCTCCCGCTACCGGGGGTATAAATGCGAGGCGGTCACCCGCCTGCACGGCATGGGTCCAGGCCACGAACCGGTCATTGCAGGCGACCCGCAAGTTCTCGGGTAACAACGTGAAGCCGTGTGTGCGGCTTACATGGGCATACCAGTCCAGCGCCGTCCGCGGGGTGTAGGAGAGCTGTTCGCGGTCAACCCCCCGCTGTTCACGCAACGACGCATAATATTGAATCTCGATATAGGGATCAGCAGACATGTTTTTCCCGGTGTTGGCCAGGCACACGCGGAACCTGCGCCCGGGCAACGCGGCACCCGCACCCTGCCCGTGAGCCATGGGCGGGACGCGCATGCCACTGTGTGGTTAACCGGTCTCTGCTGGCGACATTCATTGCCAAGCATAATACCGCAGGACTTCCCCGGCGACAAACAGCTCTTTACCCGGCGGCAACTCGACAAAGCCGTCGCTGCCGGACAACGCGGCGAAGTCACCCGACGTGTTGGTGGTCAGCGGGTGTGCCCGGCATTCGCCCGTACCCGCCCACGTCAGCCGCACCGGCAGATAGCCGGTTAGCGGCCAGGGGAAACGCACGGGTGAATCCAACTGGACAACCGCTTCCGGTCCCTCCGCAGCCCCCTGGGCTAGCGCCAGCGCCGGCACGACATAGCGATGCAGACACACCAGGGTAGAGACCGGGTTACCCGGCAGGCCGAATACGGGCACGGCTCCCTGATAGGTGCCGAACCACATCGGTTTGCCCGGTTTCTGGCTGACCTTGTGAAAATGTTGTTTCACACCCAACTCCTGCAAGGCAGCGGGCACATAGTCGTGACGGCCCATGGAGACGCCGCCGGTCGCAATCAGGACCCCGAAGGCAGGCAACAGTCTGGCCAGCAGATCGCGGGTAGCCTGCGGATCGTCCGGGACATGAAAGGTCTCAATGTCGCCAAAGCCGGCTCCCTGCAGCGCGGCCCGCAAACCAACATCGTTGGCGGAACGAATCTGGTGCGGCCCCACGGCGGCCTCGACCGGTTTCAATTCGTCGCCGGTGGAGATAATGGCGATTGGCGGCCGGGCACTAACCTTTAGGGTGGGACGTCCCACTGCCGCCGCGATGGTGCAGTGCGGGGCGCACAGCCGTACCCCCTCCGCCAGCACCCTGTCGCCCTGGCGCCGGTCGGAACCCTGACTGTGCAGAAACTGCAGCGGTGCCACCTGGGCAGCGGCATCGATATCGACCTGGTCGCCTGAGATCCGGCACTGCTCCACCGGCACGATCGTGTCGGCGCCGGCCGGCAGCATGGCCCCGGTCATAACCTGCAAGACACTGGTGGCCGGATCGTGCAACGCAGGTGCCTGCTGACCGGCGGCCACCACCCCTTCCAGCCGGAACCGGCGGCAACCGCCTTGCCAGGCGGCATAGGCCATGGCTACGCCGTCCATGGTAACGCGGTCGTACGGCGGCAAATCCCGGTCCGCAACAACCGTTTCGCGCAACACGGCTCCGGCCGCTTCGCGCAACGGAACGGAGCGGACCCCCCAGCGCGGCATATGGTGCTGGATCAAGGCTTCGGCTTGTGGTGGACTGATCATTATCGTTACCCTCCGATTTCCGACATATTGCGCGAGGGGCGGACGTCCTGCGCTAATCCATGCCCCCAAGGCTTATACCAAATGGTGTCGCTGATGGCCTTCATTACTTCTGCGTCTGTGGTACCCGCCCGCAGACGCTGCAGCAGGTTCAGCTCCTTGTCACGCAGCAGACAAAGCAGTAGACGCCCATCTGCCGTCAACCGTACCCGGTTGCAACCGGCGCAGAATGGTTGGGTGACCGGACTGATAAATCCCAGCGTCCCCTTGGCATTGGGCAGCCGGTAGACACGGGCCTCCCCATCCAGTCGCCCTTCGTTAAGCAGCTCCAATGGCCCGAACGCTTCGCTTATGGTCGCGCGCAGCTCGTTCGCCGACACCATGGCTGTCTTTTGAAAATCGGCCACATTCCCCAGTGGCATCACCTCTATGTAGCGCACTTGCCAAGCCCGCTCCAGTGTCAGCCGGGCGAGGTCGACGACATCTTCCCGGTCGTTCTGATGGCGCACGACCACGGCGTTCAGTTTAATCCCCAGCCCCACAGCTTCGGCCGCCGCCAAGCCCGCCCAGACATCCTCGATTCGCCCCCAGCGCGTGAGGCGACGGAATTTTTCCGGCTGCAACGTGTCCAGGCTAACATTGACCCGGGAAAGGCCTGCATCGCGCAGTGCCCGGGCCAACGGCTTGAGTGTGATGCCGTTGGTGGTCATGGCCAGCTCGCGGATGCCGGGTGTCTGTGCCAGGTCACGCACCAGTTCCACCACATTTGAACGCAGCGTGGGCTCCCCCCCGGTCAAGCGGATCTTATCGAATCCCAGTCCGGCGAAACAGTTGACGAGCCGCAACAACTCCTCATCCTGCAACAGCTCCGCCCGCGGGCGGAAGGTCATGTCCTCCGGCATACAGTAGACACAGCGCAGGTTGCACATGTCCGTCAACGAAATGCGCAGGTAATGGATAGTACGCTGGAAACGGTCTTGGGGCATTCCGTGTCAAGTAAAAGCGGGCGGCTGTCCGGTACTGGCCAGTACCGATTGCCAAAGGGGACCGGCCAAATCGACGTGTTTCTTTCGTCCGATGGCCAAGGGCAGCGGGACGTGCACCATGCGGTTGTTCATGAACGAGATCATGCAGGCGGTCTTGCCCGCCATGGCGGCATGCACCGCATCGCGCGCGAGATGGTCGCACAGGACGCCGTCCTCGCTGTTGGCCGGAATACCACGCACAATATAGCTGGGATTGATGTATTTCACCTCAACCGGCTTACCGCTGCGGTCAAAGTAGTCCATGATCGTTTTGCGCAGCAGCAAACCGATATCGCCATAGCGCTGGTTACCCGAGGCGTCGGCACCTGCGGCCTGCTGGTCGAACAGATCCTGACCGGCGCCTTCCGCCACGACGATCAAGGCGTGATCGCGCCGGTCCATGCGCTGTTCCAGCACCTCCAGGAAGCTGTCTGGCCCTTCCAACTTAAAGGGCACCTCCGGAATCAAGGTAAAATTGACTTTTTGACTGGCAATCGTCGCGCCACAGGCGATAAAGCCGGCATCACGGCCCATCAACTTAACCAGGCCGATACCCCGGTCGGTTCCTTTGGCTTCCACATGCGCCACCTCCAACACGTCCCGCGCGGCGTCGACCGCCGTCAGGTAGCCGAACGTCCGGTCGCAGAAGAACACATCGTTGTCGATGGTCTTGGGCAGACCGATCACGACGATATCTAGACCGCGTTCTTCGATCGCATCAGCCATCTCCGTCGCGGCGCGCAAGGTGCCGTCGCCGCCAATGCAGTAGAGCTGGTTGATCCCCAGCTCCACCATATAGTCCAGCATGACAGCGGTATCCTGGCGCCCGCGGGACGAGCCGAGGATCGTGCCGCCTTCCGTATGGATGTCGTCTACCAGATCGGGTGTCAGCTCAAGCGGTTTCAGGCCGGCGGCCGGGTTGAGCCCCAGATAGCCTTTCGGAATGCCCCAGATCGTGCGGACGTTGTAGTGGAAGTAAAGCTCGATTACAATGGAGCGGATGACGTTGTTCAGTCCGGGCGCGAGTCCGCCACAGGTGACAATCGCCGCGCGCGAGGTGGCCGGATCAAAGTGGATTTTATTGCGCGGTCCCGCTTTTTCAAAGACATACGCTTCCTCTCCGTCCCAGGCAGACCCCAGTTCCACCACATGCCGGACATAGGTCTCATCGCTAACGAATTGTTTGCGATTGGATATCGGTGATGCCCGGTCAGCAGACCCGATCCGCTTAACGGCAGCCCGTTTCAAATTCGACTCCATGATTGTACCTCCTTCCGTTCGGTCGCCGGTGGCCCTTACGGGCTGGCGGCATGGTATATCCGCAGCACGATAGGCTCGTATATGCCGCCCAA
>SLLF01000073.1 GCA_007134175.1 Kiritimatiellia bacterium
CGACGAACAGCAAGGTGAGCAGGGGGCCCCAAAGGAAGGAGTTATGCAGATTGGCCCAGCCCACTTGCAGCGGTAACAGCCAGATGATGGGCATCCAGCGGCGGGATCCTGGTTGGGCCAGCACACGCAGAAATGCAGCGGCGGGCAGCAAGGCAATCAATTCCGGCCCCACATCGTACCGTGCAAAAATCAGCCAGGCAGCCAGCAACAAGGCGCCGCCGATGGCATGGGCACTGGCGTAGCGGCGGGCCACGGGCACCAGTAAACAGAAGGCCAGCACGACAGCCGCGACATGAAACAGGGTGGCCAGCGGCGCACCGCCCAACTGCCAGATGCCGTAAAGCAGCACGTGATGCAACCAGCTTGGACTGATCCAGGGCTGATCGGCGGCCGCCACCGTAAACGGCTCAATCCGCGGGATGCCGTGCTGGACGATCTGCCGCCCTGCGGCCAGATCCAACCAGAAGGAGGCATGACTGACCGTCCGCCAGCCGCTCAGCGCCACCATGCCACACCCGGCCCAGATCGGCCAGTTGGACCAGCCCCCTGTCTCCGCCCGATCCCGTGTTGCCTTGGACTTCATGCTGCCTTGCTGTCCTTTCTGCTCATAATTTGTTTACACCGCTCACCGCTTGTCCGGGAGGACACGGAGACCCGGTGAACGCGTACGGTGACGCGTACGGGCGACGATGCGGTTCGTTCGTCCATCGTACGCGTCCACGTAAGCGTCGTCTATTTGCTCATGCCTGAAAAAATGCAGGCAACGCCCGGAGGCCCCGTTGCCACCTAAAACCTACCCACCCCTGTATCCTACACGACTGCTTAAAATTAGCCACGCGATTTCACATCCCCCTCGCCTTGGGCGGGGTCCGCTTGAATCCTCGGCGGCACGAACCCGGCCGGATAGCGAGTGACATAATCCGGGCCAAACAGGCGTTGGTGCACCCGCGCGTTCTTCGTGATTTCCCAGTCGTGTTTGCCCCAGCGACGCAGCCACAAGGTGAAGCCGGAAGCCGTCGCCACAATAAAAGTCGAGTAAAGTATTCCGAGCCACAGCATCTCATTTTTGAGGGCCGCGCCGGGGAAGCTCAATAAAATAATCGCAAAGGCGATGGGACCGTTCTGAATGCCCGTTTCTAAAGCGATGGCGCGCTGATGAATGGGATAGACACCAAAACAACGGGAGACCACAAAACCGAATAAAAAGCCGAACATCCCGACCGTAATGGCGGCCAGGTAAACCTTAGGCGCGGTGGCCAGCAAGAGGGGGAAATGGCGGATCACCGTGCTGGAGATCAAGAAGACGATCACGCTGATCGCCATGAAGCTGGCGGTATCCTCGGCGGCCTTGGCCCAGCCACGGGAGCGATGGCGCAACCACATCCCGGCGGCCACCGGCACCAGCACCAGCGCCAGGGAGACGATGATATTGACCGTCGGAATCACAAATTCATGGTCCGGTCCCGCCAAATGGTGCGCGGTCAGTTCGGCAACGAACCTCGGGGTATAAAGTTGCAGTAGCAACGGCATCATTACTAACGCTGCCATAGTCGAGGCGGTGGTCATGGAAATACTGAGCGCCACCGATCCGCGCGCGAAATAGGTGAACATGTTGGAGGTGGACCCGCCGGGCAGGGTGCCGATGAGAATCAGCGCAATGGCATGGGCCGGTTCGAGCCGCAACACGCGCGCCAGGCTATAGGCCAGCAACGGCATCAATGCAAACTGGGAGCCGAACCCGATCGCCACCAGCCGCCAGCGCCGCGCCACGGAACGGAAGTCGGCCATGGTCAAACCGGCTCCCATGCCGAACATAATGATTAAAATCATCAACGCCAGCAACGCCTGCTCCACGCCATGCAGGATTAGGGTCTCCTCCCCGTTCATGCCCGCTCCTGGTGTGACCGGCGGTGCCCTGGTGCACCGGCGAAGAGGGTGGCCAGTTCCGCGCGGTATTTGGTCTCGATCACATGGCGTTTCAGCTTGAAGAGATTCGTCAATTCTTCGCCCGGCGTAAAAGGCTCGGCCAGCAAGTGGATGGCGTGAATGGCCTGCGGTCGGCCAGCGGATTGATGGTTTGCCTGGCTGGCGCGTATTTCGTCGAACACCACGCGGTGTGCCTGCGGGTCCCGGCTAAGTGCCGCCCGGTTGTGAGCCGGATGGCCCTCTTTTTTGAATTGCTCAAAATCAGGCACCACCAGCGCATAGAGATGCTTGCAGTCCTGGCCCACTACCGCCACGTGCTCCACGTGCGTGCACAAACCTAGCCGCGCCTCGATGGGTTCCGGTTCCACGTTCTCGCCGTTGCGGAGTACGATGGTCGACTTGCAGCGGCCGAGAATGCGCAGGCAGCCGTTCCAGGTCACGGCCCCCAAATCCCCGGTCCGGAACCACCCCTCTTCGCTCAAGACCGTCCGGGTCAATGCCGGTTCCTTGTAGTAGCCTTTCATGACCTGTGGACCCCGCACTTGAATTTCGCCTTTGATTCCGATGCCATTGGCCTCGGTGGAGGCGTAGGCGTCCGGGGGCGGCGGGTACCGTACCTGTCCGCTATCCACATCAACGATGCGCATTTCCGTGCCGGGAATGACGGGGCCGACCGTGCCGCGCACACGTTTACCTTCGACACGCACCGCCAGTACCGGGCTGGTCTCCGTCAGGCCATACCCTTCCAGGACCGTGATGCCAATGTTGGTGAAGAACTCGTCAATGACCGGCGGCAAGGCGCCGCCACCCGAAATCGTGGCCTTCAGGCAGCCGCCTGCTTTGAGTCGCACCGCCTCCAGTACGGCGGCGTTGAAGAATCCGTACCCAGGCAGCAGTACCGCCCAGCGCAGCGCATGTGCGCCCAGCAAGGCCCAGCGATATCCTCGTCGCGAGGGGGGCGGCGTGGGCGTCTCCCCGCGTAAAAACGTGAGCGAGGCGCGATACCAGCGGCTTAAGTGGTAGGCGATATGGAACAAAGCCCGGCGCACCGGATGTGCCTGGCGGATCGTATGCACGATGCGGTCGTGCAGGCTCTCCCATAACCGGGGCGCCGAGCCCATGAAGGTCGGCTCCACCTCCTGTAAATCCGTGGCCAGCATGCGCCGGGAGGTATAATAGGTGCAGACTCCGCGACTCATGGTATAGACCTCGAACATCCTTTCGAATACGTGCCAGATGGGCAGGATCGACAAGACCCGATCCGTACAGTCCAACTCGAGCGGAACCTGCTTGATTTGCGACATCATATTCGCATGGGTCAGCATAACGCCTTTGGGTTGTCCGGTCGTGCCGGAGGTGTAGATCAAGGTGAAGATAGCGGTCGGTGCCAGGGCCGCCTCCCGGTGCGCACAGGCGCCGGGATGCGCCGCCAGATAGGTGGCCCCCATAGCGCCGAGCGCCTCCAGCGTAAGGGCGGTATTCCCCGGGGGAACGTCGCCCGTCAACAGGACCACGTCCCGCAACGCCGGCCATTCCGGGCGCAGCCGGTTCAAGCGTTCCAATTCGCGCGGCGTCTCGGCGAACGCCACCTTCACTTGGGCGTGCCGAAAAATATAACGCCATTCCTCGTCGGTAACGTCCGTGCCGCGTGGGGTGTTGACCGCGCCGCACAACTGAATCCCGACTTCCGCCAGCATCCACTCGACACGGTTATTACTGATCAACCCGATCGCATCACCCGGTTGCACCCCCAGCGCCATCAGGCCGCCGGCGACCTTGGCCCCGCGCGCATACAAGTCGCGGAACGAAAGCGGTAGCCAGGAATCCGCCGACAGGCGAGTGGCAAATGCCGGCAGCCCGCCAAAATGTTCCGCGCATAAGCGGTACATTTCCGGCAAATGCCGCGCTGTCAGAATGGGATTCCCCTCCATGTCGCTCAGCATAAATAATCCGCTGACCGACGGCAAGTCACTATCGGTGTTTCCCCTATGAGGTGTGTCCGGAAATGCCGCAGCTATCTTATAGTCAGGTTGTTGTACACCCCTGTCGCCTATTGTAGAGGAGCGAAGAAAACAGGATATCTATAGTGGGGCCTATCACTTCTGACGGTGTCGATCCGGTGCGCTGCGCGCACGGGTTTGAGGCGCTGGCTTCGTTCGCCACCTCACCCTCCGGGTGCACACCGCGCATCCAGCAGGTCAAAGACCGCTTCACCAACATGTCTTGCCGTCCACAGGGGCTGCCTGCTACCGTCAACTCGTTCGTTGAGTACGGCATTATCCGAGAATAACGATAGAGGTAATGGATGAACTTTCCTGATGCATTTATATGGGGCGCGGCCGCAGCAAGTTACCAAATCGAGGGGGCTGCGCATGCGGATGGCAAGGGGCTCTCCGTGTGGGACATGATGTGTCGCGAACCGGGAAGGATATGGTCAGGCGATACAGGCGACACGGCGTGTGATCACTACCATAGATACGAAGAAGACGCCCGTATTATGGGAGAGCTGGGACTGCGTGCGTACCGGCTCTCAATTTCGTGGCCGCGCGTCCTGCCTGAAGGGATAGGCAAGGTCAACCCAAAAGGACTGGCGTTTTATGACCGGCTGATTGACGCGTTGCTTGAAAACAATGTGGCCCCCTGGGTAACACTGTTTCACTGGGATTACCCGTATACCCTCTATTGCCAGGGCGGCTGGCTTAACCGTGACAGCGCTAATTGGTTTGCAGAATACGCACGGGTAGTCGTTGATAAACTTTCGGACAGGGTCTCCCATTGGATGACCCAGAACGAGCCGCAATGCTATATCGGGCATGGTCATCATTCCGGCGAGCACGCGCCCGGTCTAAAACTGGGGTTTGCGGATATCCTCCGGGCCGCTCACCATTCGCTTCTCGCACACGGCAAAGCCGTACAGGTCATACGCGCACATGCGAAGTCCCGTCCGCACATCGGTGCCGCCCCTGTAGGCATTGTGCATATTCCATACCGTAACACGCCAGCGCATATTGAGGTTGCCCGTCGGTCCATGTTTTCCATCACGGCCAAAAATTGCTGGAATAACAGTTGGTTTGCCGATCCTATGGTTTTTGGCCGCTATCCGGACGATGGTCTTGAACTCTTTCAGCAAGAAATGCCCGAGATCAGAGACGGAGATATGGAGACGATCAGCCAGCCGCTCGACTTTTATGGCGCCAATATCTACAGCGGGCAATTGGTTCGGGCCAAGGGTGACGGCACCACGGAAACACCGCCAGCCCCGGTCGGCCCTCCCTTGACCACCATGGAGTGGAAAGTCAGGCCGGAAGCCCTTTACTGGGGGCCACGGTTCCTTCACGAGCGGTACAAGCTTCCCCTTGTTGTGACTGAGAACGGCATGTCAAATACGGATTGGGTCCATGTTGATGGTAAGGTCCATGATCCCCAGCGGATCGATTTTCTCACCCGTTACCTGCGGGAGTACCACCGAGCCATAGCCGATGGCGTCGAGGGCAAGGGCTATTTCCTCTGGTCCTTGCTGGATAACTTTGAGTGGGCTCATGGCTATAAACGGCGTTTTGGTATCGTTCACGTCGACTACGGTACCGGTAAGCGTACGCTCAAGGATTCCGCCTATTGGTATAAAGATGTCATTGCCGCGCGTGGAAGCAATCTGTTTGAAGAAAGATAGAGCGGATCACGATCCGGCGCAGGCGGGTTACAGCCAGCTGGTGACCGCGTCGAACACACCGCCGGGCTGGATGGACCGCATGGCGGCTTCGGCCGGGGCCGAATGCCGGGGCAGCGCGGGTGCGGTGCGGACGCTGCGAGGTTGCAATACCGTAGATCGAGTCCATAACGGCCCGGTGACTTCCGGGTCAGTCAGCCCGAACAGGGCGACAACGGGAGTGCCCATGGCCGCCGCCATTTGCAGGGCGTCGTTGTCGTTGGACACGGCAACGGTGGCATGTGCCAGTAAGGATAGCCACTCGGTTGTCTCCAGGGTGCCGGCTAGGTTCTGGGCACCGGGGCCGATGTCCTGCGCGATGCGGTCGCACCGTCCACGATCATCACCGGTGCCGGCGA
>SLLF01000245.1 GCA_007134175.1 Kiritimatiellia bacterium
TACGGTGCTGGGCGGCTTGGATGCCGTGCGTAAGCGACCGGCGATGTATATCGGGGATACGGTCGCTCGCGGTCTGCACCATTGCGTCTACGAGGTGGTCGACAATAGCGTCGACGAGGCGCTGGCAGGCTACTGCCAGCACATCCATGTGGCCCTGAATGCGGACGGGTCCTGTTCCATCAACGACGACGGCCGCGGTATTCCGGTGGATATGCACGCGACGGAAAAGAAGCCGGCGGTTGAGGTCGTGCTGACCACGCTGCACGCCGGCGGCAAATTCGACCATAACTCCTATAAGGTGTCCGGCGGCTTGCACGGGGTGGGTGTCTCCTGCGTCAACGCCCTCAGCGAATGGTTCGAGGTCGAGGTGCGCCGCGATGGTAATGTGCACCACCAGCGGTTCGAACGCGGCCTCCCCGCTTCCAAGCTGGAAACCATCGGCAAGACCAAAGGTAGTGGGACCAAGATCACGTTTTACCCGGACAATACCATTTTCCAGGTGACGGAGTTCAACTGGGACACGCTGGCGGCCCGGTTACGGGAAGTGGCTTTTCTGAACAAGGGGCTGGAAATCAAGCTGACCCAGGAGGAGCCGAACCGGGAGGAGGTGTTCAAGTACGACGGCGGTATCCGGGAATTTGTCGAGCACTTGAACCGGACCAAGAACGCGCTGCATCCCAAGGTCATCTATATCGAACGGGAACGGGACACCATCGCGGTGGAAATCGCGATGCAGTACACCGATGCCTACGCCGAGAATCTCTTCTCCTTCGCCAACAACATCAATACCGTGGAGGGCGGCACGCATCTGAGCGGGTTCCGGTCGGCGTTGACACGCACGGTAAACCAATATGCCCGGGCCAATAAGCTGATCAAGGACGACAAGGTCAGCATGAGTGGTGACGATATCCGGGAGGGCCTGACCGCCGTGATCAGCGTCAAGGTGCCGGACCCGCAATTCGAGGGCCAGACCAAGACCAAGCTGGGCAACGGGGAAGTACAGGGCATTGTCGAGTCGATCGTCAACGATGAGTTGGGCACCTATTTTGAGGAACACCCGAACGTGGCGCGCCGCATCATTGAGAAAGGCGTGCTGGCGGCCCGGGCGCGCGAAGCGGCCCGCAAGGCGCGCGACTTGACGCGGCGCAAGAGCGCCCTCGACAGCGGCTCGTTGCCGGGCAAACTGGCGGATTGTTCCGAGCGCGACCCGGCCATTACCGAACTCTTCATCGTCGAGGGCGACAGCGCCGGCGGCTCAGCCAAACAGGGGCGCGACCGCCGCTTTCAAGCGATCCTTCCGCTGCGCGGCAAGGTGCTGAACGTGGAGAAGGCGCGGTTGGATAAAATTTTGAACAACAATGAAATCCGGACGATGATCACGGCCATTGGGACCGGCATCGGCAACGAGGATTTCAGCATCGAAAAGCTGCGCTACCACAAGATTGTCATCATGACCGACGCCGATGTGGACGGCCTGCATATTCGCACACTGCTATTGACCTTTTTCTATCGACAAATGCCGGAATTGATTGAGCGGGGCCACGTGTTCATCGCCCTGCCTCCGCTGTATAAGATCAAACGCAAAAAGCGCGAACAGTACCTGGACAGCGACAAGGAACTCACCAGCATCCTGCTGGAGCTGGGCATCGAGGAGTTGGCGCTGGTGGACGCGGGTGGCAAGGTGCTCTGCCCGGAAAAGCAGTTGCACGAGATACTGGCTTGCCTGACGGAAATCGAGGATATCGCGCGACGTTTGGAGCGCAAGGGCATCAACTTCGCCGACTATCTCGCGCATCGCGACAAGGACAAGGGATTATTCCCCCAATACCGCGTCCAGGTGAAGCACGCGCACGGGACCGACGTTGAATTCATCAACACCGAGGCGGAACTGCGCAAGTTCCGCGAGGACAAGGAGCGACAGCTCGGCGACCAACTGGAGATTTTTACCGGGGATAACGGCAACGGGAACGGCAGCGATGCCAAGGCCGGTGCGCCGCGCCATCCGGGACTGCAATGGGTGGAAATCTTCTCGGCCAACCCGCTGGCCAAGCAGGTCGCCCTGCTGGAGAAGCGCGGCTTCACGGTGGAGCAGTTGCTGTCGGCCGACGAACCGTTCGCCTATCTCTCCGACGCCAAGGATGAGCGTATTCCAATCCATTCCCTGCCCGGCTTGCTGGACAAGGTACGTGAGATCGGCCGCAAAGGATTGCAAATCCAGCGCTACAAGGGGCTGGGCGAAATGAACCCCGAACAGTTATGGGAAACCACCATGGACCCGCAGCATCGCAAGATGGATCGGGTGGTGCTGGAAGACGTCGTCAAAGCCGACGAGATCTTTACTATTTTAATGGGCGACGAGGTGGAACCGCGCCGCAACTTCATTCTCAACAACGCGCTAAACGTGCGCAACCTGGATATTTAACTTATGTATCAGCAAAACGAACGACTCGACCGCACCAACATCGAAGAGGAGATGCAGCGGGCGTACATCGATTATTCGATGAGCGTCATTGTAGGCCGCGCGCTGCCGGACGCGCGCGACGGGCTGAAGCCGGGCAATCGGCGGATTCTGTTCGCCATGCGCGAGCGTGCCTGGACCCATAGCAAACCCTTTGTGAAATGCGCCAAGGTGGTCGGTGAAGTGATCGGTAACTACCACCCGCACGGCGACTCCGCGGTCTACGACACCCTGGTGCGCATGGCGCAGGAATTCTCCATGCGCTCACCGCTCATCAACGGACAAGGGAACTTCGGCAGTATCGACGGGGATCCCCCGGCAGCCTACCGGTATACCGAATGTCGCTTGAACCGTTTGTCCGAGGAGATGCTGGCGGACATCGAAAAGAACACGGTCGACATGCGGCCGAACTTCGATGAGACGCTGCAGGAGCCGGTGGTGTTGCCGGCGCGCCTGCCCAATTTGCTGGCGAACGGCAGCACCGGGATCGCGGTCGGCATGGCCACCAACATTCCGCCGCACAACTTGAATGAGTTGATCGACGGGATTGTGCACCTGATCGACCATCCCGATTGTGAAGTATGTGATTTAACGCAGTTTGTGAAGGGACCTGACTTCCCCACCGGCGGGGTGGTTTGCGGGCTTGGCCCCGTCAAAAACATGTACGAGACGGGGCGCGGCTTGCTCAAGGTGCGCGGGCGGGCCGCGATTGAAACGGGGGCCCAGAACAAGGAAAGCATCGTTATCACGGAAATCCCCTACACGCTCAACAAGACCACGCTGATCGAAAAGATCGCGCAGTTGGCGCAAGACAAGAAGCTGGAAGGCATTTCGGATATCCGTGATGAATCGGATAAGGACGGTATCCGCGTCGTCATCGAGCTAAAGCGCAATGCCGTGCCCAAGGTCCTGTTGAACCACTTGTTCAAGTATACCCCGTTGGAAATGACCTTCGGGGCGATCATGCTGGCGATCGACCAGGGGCAGCCGCGCGTGATGAACCTGAAGCAATTGATGTACTGCTTTGTGGCGCATCGTTTCGAAGTTATCACCCGGCGCACGCAATTCGAGTTGGAAAAAGCCGAGGCCCGCGCCCATATCCTCGAAGGGCTGAAGATCGCCCTGGACAATCTGGACCTGGTCGTCAAGATCATCCGCGGGGCCAAGGACCGCGACACGGCCCGCACGGAACTGATGGCGCAGTTGGGGCTGACCGAGATTCAGAGCAACGCGATCCTCGACATGCGGTTGTATCAATTGACCGGCCTGGAACGCGACAAGGTGGAAAAGGAATATCTTGAGATCATCAAGCTGATCAACTACTTGCGCGACCTGCTGGCCAATCCCCAGAAAATCTACGGCGTGATCAAGGATGACCTGCACGATATGCGCAAGACCTACGGTTCCGAGCGCCGCACCGAAATCGTGCCGGACGAGGGCGAGATCAATATTGAGGATCTCATCGCCGACCGCAGCTTCGTGATCACCATCACCCATACCGGCTATATCAAGCGGGTCCCGGTCAGCACCTACCGCCAGCAGCGCCGCGGCGGCAAGGGGGTAATCGGTATGGGCACGAAGGAGGAAGACTACGTGGAGCATGTCTTCATGGCCAACACCCATGATTACATCCTCTTCTTCACCGAGAACGGACGCGTGCATTGGCAGAAAGTCTACGAGATTCCCGAGGGCGGCCGGGCCACGCGCGGTAAAGCCATTGTCAACCTGCTGCAAATCGAATCGAGCGAGAACATCGCGGCGATGATCAAAGTGCGTGATTTTGACAACGAACACCATCTTGTGATGGCCACCGACCGCGGCGTGGTCAAGAAGACCAACCTCTCGGCCTACAGCAATCCGCGCGCAGGGGGCATCAAAGCCATCGCGATAGATGAAGGAGACAAGCTAATTGGCGTCAAGATGACCGGCGGTGACGATGAGTTGACGCTGGTGACGCGGTACGGGATGAGCATCCGGTTTCACGAATCGCAATTGCGGGACCAGGGGCGCGACACGCGCGGGGTGCGCGGCATTACGCTGGCGCGTGATAACGACGCCGTGGAAAGCATCGAGGTGGTGGAAGACGACCATACGCTGCTCGCGATCACCCAGCACGGGTACGGCAAGCGCACCCGCTTTGAGGAGTACCCCACGCAGAAACGCGGCGGCAAAGGGGTGATTACCATTCGGACCACGGAGCGTAACGGGCTGGTAGTTGGCGCGCACTCGGTTAATGACCACGACGCCCTGATGCTGATCACCGAGCAAGGACAGATGATTCGCATTTCAGTCGGCGATATACGAACCATCAGCCGCAATACGCAGGGGGTGCGCTTGATTGCACTTGCCGCAGACGACCAACTGGTATCGGCCACGCCGGTGGAGCCGCAAGAAGACGAGGATCGGGCAGAAGATGATGAGCCCACCGACGACGTGCCCGCCCCGACCCCGGTCAATCCGGTCTGAGGGAGAAGTGGGCCTTGCGTCACGGCGGCGGGGTTTCACATCGGAGAAATGAAAACAGCGCGAGTTGGCCCCAAGGAGACGCATGTCGAGGCGCGGAGAGCAACTTGAGTCCTATTTCCTGGACGTAATAGAAGGACGACAGCGCGGCAAGCGCGCCGGGTTGCTGCGGATGTTCCTGGCCCTGCTTTCCTTTCTCTTTCTCGGCGTCGTGCAATTGCGGCTCCGCCTGTATCGCTGGGGATTACTGCGGCCGCATACCCTCGGCTGTCAGGTCTTGAGCGTCGGCAATTTGACGGTGGGCGGTACGGGTAAGACGCCTATCGTCGAGGTGTTTGCAGCCGCCTTGCAGGAACGCGGCCGTAAAGTCGCGATTCTGAGCCGCGGCTATAAGCGCAAAAAGCCTCCTCTGTGGCGCCGCATCAAAGGGCGGTTAACCTTCCAGAAGTATGGCCCCCCGCCGCTGGTAGTATCGGACGGCAAGCGGTTGCTGCTCAATTCCCGGGTCAGCGGCGATGAACCGTACATGTTGGCTTCCAATTTGCCCAATGTCGCGGTGATCGTGGCCAAAAACCGCATCAATGCCGGTCAATACGCGATCAAGAAACTGGGCTGCGACACGTTGATTCTGGATGACGGCTTTCAGTACATGCGGTTGCGCCACCGGTTGGACATCGTGCTGGTGGACCGTACCAATCCCTTCGGCAACCGGCGGGTTCTGCCGCGCGGCCTGTTGCGCGAGCCGATCCGCAACATCCGCCGGGCGGGCTTTATCTTCATCACCAAGTCCAACGGCGACGGGGCCACCGAGCTGCGACAGCAATTGCGCGCGTTGAACCCCGATGCGGAGATTTCCGAATGCCGCCACTGTGCCCAGTATCTACAGGCGGTTTATTCGGGTGAACGCAAGGAATTGACGTTGCTACAGGATCTGCCCGTTACCGCGCTTTCCGCCATTGCCGCGCCACAGGGATTTGAGGACGAGTTAAAACGACAAGGGGCTCGCGTGCTTGGCCACCGAACCTATACCGATCACCACCGTTACACCCAGCAGGAAGTCATCGA
>SLLF01000001.1 GCA_007134175.1 Kiritimatiellia bacterium
AGGAGTACAACCGGATCGACGAGGAGCCGGACCGCGCCGCCTCCATGCGCACGGCGCTCACGGGTTGGCTGCGCGACAATCACGACGACCAATTTATTGGCGACGACGGCGAGCTGGTGCGCACGGAATTCAACGTGGAAGCCAACAGTGTGTTCAATGCTGCCAAAATGGGTTGGCGGTGGTACTAAGCTCGGTTTTCTCACCGAGTGGTGAGAAATGCGGGCTAGGCGCCAGATTGAACACCCAGCCATGAGGAGAGAAAGAAGATGCCACGGCCCAATATCATTCTAATTATATGTGACCAGATGCGCGGCGACGCCTTAGGCGCGGACGGGAACCCCATAATCCAAACGCCGAACCTGGATGCCATCGCTGCGAGCGGCACGCGGTTCTCGCATGCCTATTCCGCCTGTCCCTCCTGCCTGCCCGCGCGGGCGACGTTGTGGACGGGGCAAACGCCCTGGCATACGGGATTACTCGGCATGGGGCGCGGACAGGGTCCCATCCCCAACGATTACCCGCACACGCTGCCCGGCGAGCTGTCGCAAGCGGGCTACCGTACGCACCTCGTTGGTAAAGGGCATTTCGAACCGCAACGCACCCTGATGGGCTTTCAGAGTTCCGAACTGGACGAGTCGGGGCGCATGGATAGCAGCGAACACCGGCGCTGGTTCCAGGAACAGGCGCCGGCCGGCGTCACCCCGGACGATCACGGCGTCTCGTTCAATTCCTGGCACGCGCGGCCGTGGCACACAGGTGAACACCTGCATCCTTCCGCTTGGACCATGACCCGCGCCATTGAGTTTCTCGCCCATCGCGATCCCGGCCAGCCCTACTTCCTGAATATATCCTTTGCCCGCCCGCATTCTCCCTATGTGCCACCCGCCTATTATTTTGACCTTTACCACCGGGGTAAGACGCCCCCGCCGCGGGTCGGGGATTGGGCCGAGGAGCCTGCGGGAGACGGTGCCGCGCCGGGGCCGGATGCCTGGTGCGGCCGCATGACGCCGGAGCAGATCCATCGCGCGCGCGCCGGCTACTACGGGGAGATCTCGTTCATCGACAGCCAGTTAGGACGCCTCTTGAACTGGATGCGCCGCCATCCCCGGGAAAGTGGCCGTGACGATACGTGGATTATTTTCGTATCCGACCACGGCGATATGCAGGGGGATCATCATCTCTGGCGGAAGACCTATGCCTACGAGGGCAGCGCGCGCATTCCCGTTCTCGTGCGGCCGCCACCGGGTGTCGCGCCGCCTGTGCGGCGCGTGGCGGACGAAGTGGTCGAGCTACGTGACATCATGCCGACCGCGTTGCAGATAGCCGGCTGTACACACCCCGTAACCGTTGAGGGGTGCAGTCTGCTGCCCTTGCTGCAAGCGCCCGCCCCTGACTGGCGGCCCTATCTACATGGCGAGCATTGCGCGTGCTATGCGCCTGCTGCGGAAATGCAGTACGTTACAAACGGTCGCCGCAAGTTAATCTGGCTCCCTCATGCCGACCGCGAGCAGTTTTTTGATCTGGAGGCTGATCCGGGGGAATGCCGCGATCTGGCGCGCACCCGGGAACGCCGGGACGAGGTCGCCCAGTGGCGTTCCTACCTGGTCCGTGAACTGGAAGCACGTGACTGCGGCTGGGTGCGCAACGGGATGCCGTTCCGCCCGGACGCGGCACCGCTATATTCCCCCTGGCGCGACCGGCGCTGGCCGGGGCCGGCTTCATGACACCCACAGAATGACAAGACGATTAGTTCGCCATGAAGGGAAAAAATATAGTCCTATTTATCGCCGAAAGCTGGGACGGGCGCAAGCTGGGCTTGACCGGTCATCCGGCACTGAGAGACGCCACCCCCAATATTGATCGGCTGGCTGCGAATGGCGCGTGTTTCGAACGCGCACATACCTCGCACCCGATCTGTTGTCCGGCCCGGGCCAACCTCTGGTCCGGGCGCTATTCCCACCAGATCGAAAGCTGGAACAATTTCAAAGGGTTGCAACCGGGCATGTGGACGCTGTTTGATACGGTAAAGACCACGCATACGATAAAATCCCTGGGTAAGCTTGACTACCTATCCGGTGGCCACTCGATCTTTGCCCGTGTGGGCGCCTGGCTGGCACCGGTCGGCCTGCCGCGAACCACGCACGGCCACTTACCGGACATCCAGGATCCGGTCGTCACGCCTGACCGCGAACGGCGCTGCCACGAGAAAGACTGGCGCATCCTTGATAAGGCCCGCGCGTTCATCCGTGAACAGGCCAAGGGGGAAGCGCCCTTCTTCCTTAACATCAGTACGGGACTGGTGCATCCCGGCTTCCGCACCAACCAATACTGGCTCGACAAGATACCAGCGGAGGCCGTCGATTTGCCGCCACCGGATCCAACGGATCATCCCGTGCGGCGTTATCAGCGGATGTCCAAGGGGTGGCAACACACGGATGATCCGGAGCGGACCCGCCTGTTGCGCCGCATCTACTACGCCATGTGCGCCGAGGCGGATGCGCTGGTAGGCGAATTACAAACCACCCTGCGTGAAGCAGGCCTGCTGGAAAACACCTATTTCATCTTTGCCAGCGATCACGGGGAACTGGCCGGCGACCATGGGGAATGGCAAAAGCATTCGATGTATGACGCTTCCCTGCGCATTCCGTTGATCATTAACGGTCCCGGTATTCCAGCCGGGCGCCGGGTGGACAATATCACCTCGCTGATCGATCTACACCCCACCCTGCTGGCAATGGCCGGTCATGAACCGCGGCCCGGCACCGTCGGCGAATCGCTTCTGCCGTTGGCGTCCGGCCGGACCGAAGTAAGCCGCAACCACGCATATGCCTGTTTCACCGGTATCACGATGAACACCTCCGCGTTCATGCTGCGTCGCGACCGGTGGAAATATGTCGTGTATCCGGGCTTCCCCGCACAGTTATTCGATATGGAACAGGATCCGGATGAGCTCCACGACTGCGCGGCGGACCAACCGGCTATCGTGGCCCAGCTAGATTCCGAGCTGCGGAAAATCGTGGATATTGAAGAAACGCATGAGAAGTTAGTCGCCTATGACAAGGCCGCCTTCCGCGAGTGGCGGCGCCAGGCTAAACTCGGATGCTACCGCGACGACACCTACTCGCTGGCCAAGCAACCATCCTCCGATTATTGGGACATCATGCGCAACATCTTCGAGAACTACGACGAATCGGATGAGGTCAGGGTGAACACGTGGCTGGACGCACCATAAAGCGGGTGAGACGCCGACATCCCCCTCGCAAATCAGAATGCGTATGACAATTCCCACCGGGCAAAGTAGGCGGTACGGTCGACGTTGTAGTAGTCGCCCGGCTTCAATACCTCCAGCAGGAGATGGCCAAACAAGCGGTCCTTATCGGTCAACCAACGGTTCCCGAGGGTGAAGTCGTAGCGTGCGGTACCCAGCCAGCCGCGCTCGCGGCCACTGCCGGGGCCGGTTCGTTCAGGTGCCCGCAGTTGCGCCACCATCACGTTTAAACGGGTGTCCCCGAATGGATGCAACCGCAGTGCCACATACGGCATAGTGACATTGGACCAGCGACCGGCCGCCTCGGCATCGAACGCGTAGACGTATAGCTCGCTGTATTGCGGCCAGCGCGCCCAGAGCGGGTTCCAACCCTCGTCACGCTCCGTGTCGGCCTTGTCGCCGGAAATATGATACACGCCGGCCCCGAGTGACGGTTTTCCAGGCCACTGGTCGACCTGCTGCCGCACCACGACATCCGCCATCCAGCCTTTGAGATCGACATCGGCACTGGTCTCGCCGAATTGGCGGGCCACTTCGATATTGGCGGACAAGCCAAATTCGGTTTCCGGCATCCAGCGGGTACCTACGGTATGAACATTCCGGCCGGGTTGATTGGTCCCATGGCGGTCGATCCAGGAACTTTCACGCTTATAGAGATAATAGGCCTCGAACGGCAAACCGGTCAGGTGCCGGTTCGCGAGGTAGACCCCGCCGCCACTCTCGGTCATATCATTGAAAGCAGTATCTTTTCCGGTCAGATCCCGTTTCTCCGAGCCGATGGCTAGTTGATTTTCAGGCTGATTATAGATGCCCAGCAGATCCACCGTGGTGGCGGCGGGCGCGTGCAATCGCAAGCGGATGGCGTCGTGATAGAGGGAACGCGACCCATCCTTGGGAGTGCCTTCGAGGATGAGTTTGCCGGTCCCGTAGATCAGGTCTTGTCGCCCAAGCCTCGCATCCAGTCGGCCGTCCAACAACCCGTTCACATCCAGATACAGCGCATCCACGACCGCCTCGTCCGGCCAGTCCCAGTTCGGGTCGCTGCCCTTCCCATAGTGGCGCCATTCATTGACGATCCGCGAATAGACCGTCACCTGTTCGGAAAGGTCCAGCCGCCCCCAAATCCGTGTAAGAATGCGGGAAAAATGGTTCTGGCCGCCACGCGTGACACCGGGGGGATCCGCTATGATGGGGATATGATCGAACGCCACTTGGCGCAGGCGAATGTCGCCGCCCCACTTGAATTCAGCCTCGGTTCGCAGGGAAAGCGGTTCGCTGTTGGCGGTCCATCCGATCAGCAGTAGAAAGCCGATAAAGCTCAACAATAGCTTACGATTAGGCGTCGTGATGATCATCTGTTTCTCCATCTCTCTCTTTTACGTCACTTTTCGGCCGACGATAGCGGGCGACGAGAACGGTGGACGATGGGGACGCTCTCTACTCGTAAACCGCTATCGTCGCCCGCTATCGTCAACCCATTCCCCTTTCATAATATTTTTTGCAGAAGCTGGTGGTTTAGTTCTCCCCGGTGTCCCCGGTGTTCACCGTGGCGAAACAGCGCTGGAGGTGCGCGTCCGGCAGCGGCTTGGTGCCGAGCGACACCCACCACGTGGTCAGCGCCGCCAGCGGCAGCGCAACCAGCATCGGGTCGACAAACGCCCAGATAATCGGCCCGGTGGTGCGATAGACCGCGACGCCGTCCTCCCAGCGCAGTCCGAGCGACCGGATGCCAAACAACGCCTCACAGACCAGGAAGGCCGAAGCCTCGGCCTCCTTCACGAACATCATCCACAGCAGACTACTGAGCGCCCCGACGATCATACCGGCAATGGCGGCGGTTCGGGTCACCCGTTTTGACCACAATGCTCCGACATACATCGGCAGGAAAGAGGCCGCGCACAGGCCAAAGAAAAGGGCTGTGCCGCGCGCGACAATCGCGGCGCCCGCCTGACCGAAACGGCGTTCCAATTCGTACCCGAGATAGACCGACACCATAATGCCGATCAGGACGCCGGCCCGGGTGGCGAGCATCCCCCCGCCCTCCCGCCGCCGCTGCAACGCCTCTTCATAAAAATCCCGGCCGAGGGCGGTACCCATCGTATGGAACTGACTGCTCAACGTACTCATAGCCGCTGACAAAAGCGTCAGCATGAACAGCAGTGAAAACCATTCGGGCAGGGCTCCCTGCAAGTATAGGGGGATAATCCGCTCAACATCGCCTTGCGCCACCGCTATGGCTACCGCCCCTTCTGTTTCATGAAAGAAGACGTTAGACAAAGCACCGACGGTGAATGCCACTCCCGTCATCATCAGGATGAACACCCCGCCAATCGCTACCGCGCGATCCAGCTCTTTATGGGATTTCACCGTCATATACCGCACGGCCAGTTGCGGCTGCGCCAGGACCCCGATGCCGACGCCGAGCACAATTGTGCTAACCAAGGTCCACCAGAGGGGCGAACCAAAGGCAGGCATGCTGGTCCAGCCGCGATGGCCGCGCGCCGCCAACCGTTCCGGAACTTGATCCGCAAGGGCCGTCAAGGCGGTGTGACCCCCGGTAATACCACCCATGCGCCCGTAGGTCAGCGCGAGCAGTACGAACATCCCCACGAACATCAATGTGCCCTGTAAGGCGTCGACATACATGACGCCCTTGAGCCCGCCCATGATCACATAGAGCGCTATCAGCACTGAGAAAGTGAATAAGGCCGCCTCAT
>SLLF01000234.1 GCA_007134175.1 Kiritimatiellia bacterium
ATCCGGCATCAGGGTAATGGCCCGCTGGATATGATCTTCGATTTCATGCGCCAATTCAATGCGCCGTATCACTCCAACCACATTTGCCATGCGCCCTTTGGCCATAGCCATCACAAAGTAGGGGTGGCCTTTGTCCGGATAAAGAGTGATACCCTTTTCGGCAACATCTTTGGCTTTTTGAAAATACGCTCTCTGGGAAGATGCATCCGTGCCCCGAAAACCGATAATGGCGTAGAGCATGCTTGCATTCCACAATGCTTCGTAATGCTGCGGGTCTTTTTCCAAGATGGCCAGGTACGTTTGTAGTGCGCGCTCCTCTTCCAGTTCAGCCCTAAAGGTTTGTGCTGCTGCAAACATTTTGGAGATATCAGGCACTGATTGCGCCATAACCGTGGCCACACAAAAAAGATAGCTAAGGCTCATGAGCAAAGATGGTATGACACTCATACGCACCAACAAGGTTTAGCTGTTTTCATAATAAAGCGCAACATCATCGCGTAGGAAATACTTGCATTCGGGGAGCCAATCGGTAACCTCAGCGGCCGCTGGCCACTTGAATCTATTGTTTCCCGCCGTTATGAATTGCGTTAGGATGCGCGCCATGCCGTCCAGTTCCGTACATGCATTGTTGATCATTGCCGGGCGCGGGGTCTACCCGCGCCTCTTGGCGGAGTCGGCGCGTGCCCAGGGGGTGGAGCGTATCGCGGCGGTGGCGTTCAAGGGGGAAACCGACCGCCGCCTGGCGGCGGTGGTGGATGACATCTACTGGCTGAATCTGGGGCGGCTCGGGGCGGTACTGGACGCCTGCCGCGCCAGCCAAATCCATACGGTGGTGATGGCGGGCCAGATTACACCCACTCATCTTTTCCGGCTGCGGCTGGATGCGCCTATGCGGGCGCTGCTGGCCGCGCTGCCGGAACGCAACGCCCACACCATCTTCGGGGCGGTCTGCGATGAATTGCGTGCCGCCGGGCTGGAGCTGATGGAGGCGCACTGTTTCATGGAGTCGGCCATGCCCGCTCCGGGTCCATTGGCTGGACCGGCACCCGACGCGCGCGCTGCCGCCGATATCGAACTGGGCTTGCGCGTGGCGAAGGCCACCAGCGGTCTGGATATCGGCCAGACGGTGGTGGTTAAGGCCGGTACCGTGCTCGCCGTCGAGGCCTTTGAAGGCACGGACGCGACTATCGTGCGGGCCGGCCACCTGGGTGGCCCCGGTAGCGTGGTGGTGAAAGTGGCCAAGCAAGGCCACGACATGCGGTTCGACATCCCGGTGGTGGGCGAACGCACGATACGCAAGCTGCGCCGCGCCAAAGCCGCTGTGCTGGCCGTGGAAGCGCACCGAACGATATTGCTCGACAAGGATAAGGTAATCGCTGCGGCGGCGCACTATGGCATCAGCCTGCTGGCCGTGGCTTTCACGCGGGAGAATGGAACATGACAAATTCGCGAAGGGTTAGAACAGCGGTAGTTGGAACTGGCGCACTGGGCCAGCACCATGCCCGGATCTACGGGGCGTTGCCTGCAGCCGAGCTGGTAGGGGTCTACGACGTGGATACCGCGCGCTGCCAGGAAATTGCGGCCGCGCACGGTACGCGCGCCTTGGGCTCGCTGACCGAAGTGATCGAACAGGCAGAGGCGGTCAGCGTGGTTGTTCCCACGGACCAGCACCGCGCCGTGGCTGGGACATTGATCGAAGCCGGCTTGCATGTCCTGATCGAAAAGCCGATCGCGGCGACGACGGCAGAGGCGCGGGAATTGGTGGCGCTGGCGCAGGATCGGGACGTGATTGTGCAGGTGGGGCATGTGGAGCGTTTCAATCCGGTGTTGAGCTACCTGGAACGGGCCGCGCCCCAACCACGCTTTATCGAAGCCCATCGCCTGGCGCCATATCCGCCACCCCGGCGCGGGTTGCATCCACGGGGGACGGAGGTGAGCGTGGTGTTGGACCTGATGATCCACGATATCGAAGTGATTCTGCACTTGGTGCAGTCGCCGGTGAAGGCCGTTCACGCGGTGGGGGCACCGGTGCTGAGCCCCACGGAAGATATCGCCAATGTGCGCCTGGCTTTCGAAAACGGCTGTGTCGCCAATATCACCGCCAGCCGGATCAGTCCGGAACGGATGCGCAAGATCCGTGTATTCCTGGAGGATGCCTATATCTCGTTGGACTACCAGGCGCAAGCCGGCGAAATCTTCCGCAAGGTGGCCAGCGGCTTTGACCGTGAACCGGTACCAATTGAAAAAGGCGAACCATTGGCCAACCAACTGGATTCGTTTATTGGCTGCGTAGCGCGACGCGATCAGCCGGTGGTGTCCGGCGAACACGCCGCGAGGGCCTTGTCGCTGGCGATCGATATCCTCGAACGGTTGGGCGAGGGCGCTTCGTGAGCCGATCGCTACTGGTGGTGGCGGGCGAGATTTCGGGTGATCAGCACGCCGCCCGGGTGGTGAAATCCGTCCGCGACCAGTGCCCGGATTGGACGTTCTGGGGAATTGGCGGCGATGGATTGCAAGCGGCGGGGGTGGAGTGCCTCTACGATAGCCGCGACATGGCGGTGCTGGGATTGAGCGAGGTGCTGCGGCGCTTCAGTTTTTTTCGCCGGGTCTTTCACCATCTTTGCCGCGAGATGGATCGGCGTCGCCCGGATGCCGTGCTGCTGGTCGACTATCCCGGCTTTAACCTGCGGCTGGCACGGGCGGCTCACGCGCGCGGAATCAAAGTGATCTACTACATTTGTCCCCAAGTGTGGGCCTGGCACCGGTCGCGCATTGCACGTATGGCGCAGTGGGTGGACCGGTTGTTGGTCATCTTCCCCTTCGAGGTCGAGGTCTTTGCCGGAACGGACTTACACGTGGATTTCGTGGGGCATCCGCTGGTCGATCAAGCGCGCGTGGCCTTGGCCGCGCCGTTGCAGGAGCTGCCGTGGCCCGCTGCCGGTCCACGGGTGGCCCTGCTACCGGGTAGTCGCCGCCAGGAAGTCGAGCGCATTTTACCGCCCATGTGGGCGGCGGCCCGAGAATTGGCCCGTACGCAGCCCGCCGCCGCGTTTATCATCGCAGCCCCTTCGCCAGCCATAGCGGAAGCCGTTGCGCGTGTGCAGGCGACGTTGCCCGCCGGCGACGGGCCGCCCGTGGCCGTGGTGACCGGTCAAACGCGGGAAGTGCTGCGGCAGGCGCGCGGCGCGATGGTCGCCTCGGGCACCGCCACGATTGAGACGGCCTTGATGGGGTGTCCCTTCATCGTCGTCTACAAGACGGCGACCTTGACCTATTGGTTCGGCAAACGGTTGATTCGGGTGCCGTACTTGGGGATGGTCAATATCGTCGCGCAACGGTTGCTTTGTCCCGAGTTCCTGCAGCACGACGCCCAGCCCGCTCCGATGGCTGCCGCCTTGGCGCCACTGCTTGCGGATGGACCGGTGCGCGAGGCCATGATTGAGGGCCTGCGCGAAGTCGCCGCTGCATTGGGCGAGATGGACCCCGTCACGGCGGCTGCGGATAGTGTACTACGGGCCGTGGACTCACGAACTGCGAATGAACGCCAATGAGCGCGAATGCGGGGAGGAATCCCAAGATCGCAATGTTCGGCTACCACGGGCACGCTTACCTCCTGTCATTTTGAGCGGAGCGGAAGCGCAGTCGAAAAATCTCGTTCTTCGCCAGGCCGCTTGGCGGAAGGGAATCACACACTGCGATATTTCAGCTTCTCCCGCAGAGGCGCGGAGACGCGGAGGTTCACGCTGCAAGATTTCATCGTTTTCCAAGGCCTGGAAAACACTGGCCGCTTTGCTTCCAACGGTTGGCGGGCGACCTGTGACGGGGAACTCGCTTGCTGAAAGCCCCGGGCTGGCGCTCGGGGAGCCTAGGAAGCGAACCCACCAAGACCCCTGGGAACACCGGGCGCTAGCTCGGTTATTCCCGCCAGCCTTGTAAAGCGGACCCACCATGTGTCAGCGCAGATAGCGCATATCGCCCCGCGGGGCGAATCGGCCGATTTGTGCGTGGGGTGCCCGGCGATCAAGGGTGTCGGGATCCATCTCCAATAATCCGGTGGACCCGTTGGCGAACGCAACCATGGCCCGGCCGTTATGACGGAAGTGGACGGTGGTTTCGCGGTCGTCGATCCCGTAGAATTCCTCGATCATGGGACGGTTGGGCGTGGCCGGCGGCTGGAAGGTGTTGACCTGGGCCGAGGTGGCGAAAACAACCGTTTCCTCCGGGCGCGCCAGATCGAAGCTGCGCGCCGGCTCGCTGTTGCCTATCCAGCCGCGCCGCGCATCGCCGTCGCGATCCGCCAGCAACACGTTGTAGCCGATACCGATGTAGCCGAACCGATACTTCGGCTTAAACGCGCGGCCCGTGTGGCCAAAGGAGGGATCCGGATTGAGCGCGGCCGGCACATAACCTGCCAGCGGGCCCTGATCGGGATCGAACTGACGTTCCCCTTCCGGCGCACGCGTGCTGGAGATTGTTTCAAAACCGAACCACCAGCGGACTCCCGCTTCCTGGCCATCGGTGGGCAGCACCGTTTCACGGTAACGCCAGAACCGGTCCTGGTTGTCCGCTAGATAGGCCACCGAACCCAGGGTCAACTGCCGAATGTTGTTGGCCGACACGGCCAGCGAGGCGGATTGAAACGCCCCGCGGACCGGGCCCAGCGCCAGCATGATCAATAAGCTGACGATACCGATAACAGCCAGCAATTCAATTAAGGTGAACCCTTGCCTTCTCATGATTCGTACCCGTCCAGCGGGCGGCGCGGTCACGCCCGGCGCCGACGAAACCAAGCAAGCATGCCCGCCCCCAACAGCACCAAGACCGCTGCGGAAGGCTCCGGTATGGCCGCCAGCGCGGGGCCGGGAGGGCCACCGGCGTGACTAAGGGCGTACCAGCCATCGTTCACCAATGATGTATCCGAGGCCCCCAGCGTTGCAAAACCCCACCAGCCCGGATAGGTCGTCGTGGGCCCGGCTTGGAAGAACGTGCCGGGGACGTTGACATTCTCGTCTACTGCCTCGCCGAGGTAGAATTCCCAACCAAAGCCTTCGAGGTACTGGTCAACCACATTGAGTGGTGCGCCGTCAAAGGCCAGCGGCCCTTCCCAGCCCGGCTGGGTATTGATATCCCACACCCCATCGACAAAATCCGAACTAACCGCGTTCCCGACGTCATCCACGGTTCCCACCACATCAAACGCTGTTGCGCTGTTTTGATACCCCAGTCCGAATATAAACGCGCCAAAACCGGCGTCGTTGTCCACGCGCGCAAAGAAGCGCGGATCGCCTGTTACCAGTGAAGTGATCATGTCATAGACCGTCAAGGTGCCGTCCCAGCGGAATCCCCAGGCCAGCGTCTCGTTTGCCTTGCCGTCGTCCCAGTCAACGACGAAGGCGGAGCGGTTGGCGCCGGATCCCCAGTAATGCAGGTCGCTCCAGTCGGCCACTTGTGCCTGTGTGGCAGTGACGCCGCTCCATACCAGCAGCACGCCCAGTGCACCGATTCTTACGGATTGCTTCGTTCGCATGTTTTCCCCTTCTGCTCCTTCAGCGGGAGCGATTGTGAATCGCCATCGGTGATGCAAAGGGAAAACACCCGTCTTCCTCCCTGCTTTTTCCGCGAAAGCGATTCGGTTAGGTAACAGGCAAACACGTCTTCTGGCTCACGGTTTCCAACCTACTACCCGCCTTCCCGTTGAATGCAGCCTTGCACAGCACCCGTTGGTGGCTTGAGGGGTTCGTTACCGATTACAGCGGCGCGACCGCGTCCGATTCGCACGGACTTCCGTTTGTTTGCCGGTCATAGCCCTTAATTGAAAGAACTGCGCACATCATGCCGACCGACCGGTCGGGATGTCAACACCCTAATCTTTTGCTGGCATTTTGTCCCGTTGTTTGTACGTTTACCGCACGCAACAGGGAGGTCGCATGGCATACTGGGAAAAATATCATACCCCCGCCACGGTGGAAGAGGCCGTTG
>SLLF01000168.1 GCA_007134175.1 Kiritimatiellia bacterium
CAACAAGGTGTACACCCCCGGACACAAAAAACCGCCTCCCGGATGATCAACCCCCATCCGCGAAGCGGTTCAGTTCAACATGTTAATATACGTCACGTTTATTAAGTGTACGAAATGTGGATTGCGTCATGTTTTTATTGAATTCACTTGTGTTTTAGCAAATACTTGACGTATAGTACAGCAATAAAAGGCAGCAAAATGCGTCAATATCAGCATGCGGTGGCTCCAAGAAACGATGCACCAAGGTGGCCGGAAGGTTATATTGAGATTCTGCGAGCGGCAGGTGCCCAGGAAAAGAACATCCCCTATTGCCTTGGATGGGTGCGTGGCTTCTTTGCCTGTCACCCTGGTCGGCGCAGAAGGGATTTGGGGCGGAAGGAAATCGAGGCGTATTTGGCCGAGTTGTGCAGACGCCCGAATATAACGAACTGGCAGATTGCGCAAGCGCGTAACGCGCTGGAGACGTATTACGAGCAATTCCGCGGAGTTGCGCTCGAGCCACGCGAGACATCCGAGGCCCCGCGACCAGCGAGCCCCGACACCGCTTCGCATACAAAGTTTTATTCATCATCTGGCCCCCACACCAAGCCATTCAGACAAGGGAAAGGGTATGCTGAAGTCGACAACAGCGTCAAGCCCGATGTCTCTCCTGCTTTCAGGCAAGGGACGGGAGTGGTGGCTGGGGAAGAAAATCGCGTCGATCTGCAGGCCATGGAGGCGCGTATCCGTGAGCACTTGCGCGTCGGTCATTATGCCTACAGCACAGAACAGAGTTACCTGTCGTGGATTAAGCAGTACGTGCGCTTTCACGGCAATCTCAAGCCCTCACGACTGGGGGCGGCTGAAATACGCGCCTTTTTGAAGCATCTGGCTGAAGAACGTCAGGTGGCGTCATCGACTCAGAACCAGGCTTTGAACGCGGTGGTGTTTCTGTACCGGGAGGTGCTGAAGAAGGACGTGGGGGATTTTTCGGACTTTCAGCGGGCGCGGCGGGGATTCCGCTTGCCGGTGGTGGCGAGCAAGGCGGAAATCAAGGCGGTGCTAAGCCGTTTGGAGGGACGGGATCTGTTCATGGCCGGCTTGTTGTACGGCACGGGAATGCGAATCAACGAGTTGCTGCGACTTCGGGTGCAGGACGTGGATTTCGAACATAAGCGCTTAATTGTGCGGTCCGGGAAGGGGGACAAGGACCGCTATGCACCCTTCCCGATGAAGTACCAGAAGGAAATGAAGGACTGGCTCGACCTCCGTCGGCAGCAATATGAGTCCGACAAGGAAAGAAACTTGCACGAAGTGGAGGTGCCTTCGGCCCTGGCCAGGAAATATCCGAAGGCGCCGTATGAATGGAGATGGCAATATGTGTTCGCGGCGGACCACTTTTCAAAGGATCCGAGATCAGGGCACATCCGCCGCCATCACCTGGACAGCCAGTATTTGCAGCGAGCTGTCAGGCAAGCCGTCAGGGACGCCGGCTTGACGATACGGTTTACCCCGCATTGTTTTCGGCATAGCTTTGCGACTCACTTGCTTGAGGGAGGGCAGGACATCAGGACGGTCCAACAATTACTGGGCCACAGCCAAGTTGAAACGACCATGATTTACACCCATGTATTGAATCGGGGTCCAATAGGCGTCGTCAGCCCGGTGGATACGCTGTAGATCAAGAAAACGCCCATATGTACCCAAATCCTTAGCGAAGATCGGTTTATCCAAGCCTTGGAATCGTTGCGGCGGGGTTTTTCCAAACGTTGGAATCGACGGCCGCAGCGGCGGCGCTGCGGCCGCTGCGAATGCAGTCGGGCAATCCGATGCCCTGATAACCACTGCCGGCCACGTGTAGTCCCGGTAAGTCGGCGACCGCCTGCATGACGGCGCGCATACGGGCAGGATGCCCGACATCATACTGCGGATTGCCTTGTGGCCAGCGATGTACCTGTGTCCACAGCGGTGCGGATTCCACCCCCATCAAAGTGCGCAGCTCGTCGCGCGCAATGGCTACCAGCGCGGCATCATCCTGCTCCACCAACACTTCCTGTTCCCCGCCACCGATAAATACGCGCATTAACTGGTGGCCGGCCGGTGCGCGATCGGTAAACTTTACCGAGCTCCAGGTGCAGGCCAAAATGCGTTGCCGCTCGGAGGCGGGAATAACGAAACCGTACCCGTCCAACGACTGGTTCAAGCCGGTCAGTGGTGCGCGGTACGCCAGCGAAAGGGTCGCGGTGGAGACATACCGTACACGCCGCATGAGCGATGCGGCGGCCGGGACCACCTCACCACAAAGCTGAGCGGTTTCATGCAGGGGACAAGCCAGTATGACGTGGTCATAGGCGTCCCCCACCCCGTCGCCCTCCAATCGAAACGTCCCGTCCCGGTGCGTGAGCCGGGTGATGGCGGTATGGCAATGACACTGATCGCGCCACGGCGCGGACATTGTATCGACCAACTGCTGCATGCCGCCGCGCAAACTGACGAACATCGGGGGACGCCGGCCCGGCTGGCGCGCGGACTGACGCAGCCCGCGCTGCAAGCTGCCGTACTTGCGCTCCAAGGCGCGGAATTGCGGAAACGTGGCCATCATGCTTAGCCGCTGCGGGTCGGCCACGTAGATCCCCGCCATCAACGGACCGCCGATCTTGTCGGCGGCCTCGCGACCGAGCCGCCGGGTAATAAACGCGGCTACACTTTCGTCTGCCTCGTCGCGGCGCGGCGCCATCCACGGTTCCAGCGCCATTCGGCACTTGGCCCGCCACGAAAATAGAGGGGATTTGATGAAGGGCCACCATTGGGTCGGAACCGTAAGGCGGAAGCCGGTAGGCAAGGCGCACAAGCGGCCCTTGACGACTACATAGATTTTCTGTGCGCCCGGGTTGCAGGGTATCAATTCATCTTCCAATCCCAGCTCCCGGCACAATTCGAGGCCGGCCGGTTTCTGCGTCAGGAACGAGTCCGGCCCGCCCTCGACCGTAAAGCCGTCTTTTTGTGTCGTGACCACCTTGCCGCCCAGTTGCGGGGCGCGCTCATACAGGTGCCACGTAAACGCGCTATTTCCCGCACGTTGCAGCTGCCACAATTCATGGGCGGCCGCCAAACCGGCCATGCCGCCGCCAATAATCGCGATCCGTTTCATGCCGGACGCCGGGTGACCCGATGAACATAGTCGACGAGCGCCGCCACGTTGTCCGGCGGCGTACGGGGCAGGACCCCATGTCCCAGATTAAAGATGTGGCCGGGCTTCGAGGCCGCCGCTAATACCTGATCAGCGTTGCGCTGCCACACCGTCGGTTCTGCGAACAGGCAGACCGGGTCGAGATTGCCCTGGATGGCCCGGTCATAGCCAATACATTCCCAGGCGCGCGCCAGATCAATACGCCAGTCCACGCCGATTACCGTTGCGCCGGTTTCACGGAATTGCGGCAGCAACCCGGCGGTATCGGTACCGAAATAGATAAACGGCACAGCGGGATGCGCGGCCCGCACAGCGGCGCAAATGGCCTGAACGTGAGGCAGCACGTACGCGCGGAAATCAGGTGGGGACAGCATGCCTACCCAACTGTCAAAAAGCTGGACCGCCTGCGCCCCGGCTTCTATTTGTGCGCATAGGTAACGGGTTACACCGTCGGCGAATCGTTTCATCAAGCGTTGCCAGGCGGCCGACTCCTGGTACATGAACGTCTTGGTGACGATAAAGTTGCGCGAGCTGGTGCCTTCAATGGCGTAGGCCGCCAGGGTAAACGGGGCCCCGGAAAATCCGATCAACGGGATACGCCCCTGAAGTTGCCGGACCACAAGCCGGATGGCCTCCAGCGTGAACGCTAACGATTCAGTTGGCTCAACCGGCCGCAACGCATCCACCGCCGCAGCGGTTCGGATCGGATTATGGAATACCGGCCCTGTTCCAGACACAAATTCCAACTCCAGCCCCATCGCCTCCGGCAGTGTGAGGATGTCGGCGAATATGATCCCGGCATCCAGGTCGAATGTATCGAGCGGCTGCAAGGTGACTTCGGCCGCCCGTTCAGGCGACTTAATCAGTTCGAGTATAGAATATCGTTCGCGCAAGGCGCGGTATTCGGCCATGTAGCGCCCGGCTTGGCGCATCAGCCAGACCGGCGTGGCATCCACCGCTTCGCGGCGGCAGGCGCGCAGAAATCGCTGATTGGTTGCGGTCATTGATGGGTCTCCCCTACCTGGGACCAGCAGCGCTTGCCGACGAAAAACGGGCCGAGTTGTTGGATGAACGCTGCGGTTTGCCGGGTGCCGCGCATCGTTTGCACCATGCGTGAAAGGGCGTGCAGTTCCGGCCCCACCAAACCGACTACAAAGTCGTTGTCGTTACGGTCCAATCCGTGGCAGGCGAGGCGTATATCGCCGCCCCAGCCGGCGTCGTGGAACCCGGCGCCTAGCCGTCCGTGTTCGCCCAACATCGATTTCTTTTCCGTCGGCTCCAGTTGCTCGAACGCGCCGGTCCGACGCAAGGGGTACCAGATGGCCCACGGCCAATCCGGCCGGCAGAACCGCTCCACCGGCTTACGCAAGAGGACCTGTTCCAGATCCGTTTCGTAACCGATGGCGTAGGTCCGGCCGGTCATGGTCAAATCAGATTGTCGATCGAGTCCGCTGAAGGGCGAAGCGCAATACCAAGCCGGCCATTCCTCGACGAAAAAGTCCGGTGAGGTATGCGCCAGCACCAGACCGACCGCGGACGGATCATGCCAGTCGCGATATAGTGCGCCGGTCCACGGCGTCGTGGCCAACGCCTTGGTCAAGTCTGCTGTGGCAGTAGCGGAACGGAATACCTGGAGCTGCACGAAGAGGCGCCGATCCAGTTTCGTTGCCGACCCGTCCGCTGAGCGGCCAACCTCGTTCAGATCCCAGTGCTCCTGATTCATGTCCGCTCCGCCACCCGGGTCAGGGCCTGCCGCCAAGCCGTCACCGTGCGGTCGATTTGTCCAGCGGTGTGGGCGGTGGAACAAAAGGCCACTTCGAAAGGCGACGGGGGCCAGTAGATGCCTTGCTCCAGCAAGGACTGGAAAAGGATCTGGAATTGGTCCTGACGCGTTCGTTCGATATCCTCAAAGCCGCGTATGGGGTGGTCCGTGAACACAACGCCCATCAGGCTGCCCAGTGTCGGCAATTGCACCGCCACGCCCGTCTCGCGGGCCGCGGTTTCCAGGGCGGCGACCAGTTCGTTGGTCCGACGTTCCAATTCCGGGTAAGGTTGATCCTCCCGCAAGCGGTGCAGCGTAGCCAGGCCAGCGGCTACCGACACCGGGTTGCCGCTCAGGGTGCCGCCTTGATAGACCGGTCCCAACGGGGCTAACTGTTCCATCACGTCCGCGCGCCCGCCCACCGCGCCGACCGGCAGTCCGCCGCCGATGATTTTACCCAGGCAGGTGATATCGGGCGTTACGCCGCACAGCTGCTGATACTCGCCATAGCAAAAGCGGAACCCGCAGATCACGCCGTCGAATACCAACAGTGCCCCGCACGCGTCCGCCTGTTCCCGCAGGAAGGCGAGGAAACCATCGGCCGGCAGAACCAAGCCCATATTAGCCGCAACTGGTTCCACCAGTATCGCCGCCAGCTCCGCTCCGTGCGCCGCGATCACCGCCGCCACATCTTCGGGATGGTTGTAGCGGGCCACGAGCGTGTCACGGGCACAGGCGGCAGGAACGCCCGCTGACGAAGCCGACGCAATGCCCGCTACACCGCTGCCGGCTTTCACCAGGCAGCTATCGGCATGGCCGTGGTAGCAGCCGCTGAATTTAAGGATCTTGTCGCGGCCGGTGGCACCGCGCGCCACCCGGATGGCGGTCATGCACGCTTCCGTGCCGGAGCTGACTAGGCGAATGCGCTCGATGGAAGGAATGGCCGACTTGATTTCTTCCGCCAGCTCGATCTCCGCTTCCGTTGTCACGCCATAGTGGGTTCCGCGCGCCACGGCGGCCTGAACCGCCGCCACCACATCG
>SLLF01000036.1 GCA_007134175.1 Kiritimatiellia bacterium
GATGTATGAGCCACTTGTCAAACCCTGTTTTGCAAGGTTTGGAAAAACAGACCAGAGATCCTTCCAATCCCAGTAAACGCGATAAGCCGGTCATTCCGACCGGAGTCCCGGTCACGCCGCCAGGCGGAGTATCGGGACGGAGTGGAGGAATCTCCTGTTCCCGCCAGCCACCGGCCGCAATCAGGATAAGTCCAGCACGCTTCCCAGTCACTAACCCGCCTGCACGGCCCTTCTTGTTTTTTGATCACCAGCACTTATAGTGTTGCCCATTGCGGGTAGCGGTCCGGCGACCTGCTGATATACCGTTTAGGCATGGAACGTATTCATTATTTTATCCGTCGTCTACTGCTGGTGATCCCGACGTTTTTGGGGATCACGGTCAGCACGTTTCTAATTAGTCAATTTGTGCCCGGCGGGCCGGTCGAACAGTATTTGCTGCAGATGCGGGCGCTGGGTGACGGGGCGTCGGGTGCCCTGCCTTCACAATCCATCGGCGAGGCCCAACGCGCCGCGCTGGAAGCGCACTTCGGTTTTGACCGCCCGGTCATGGAACGCTACTGGAACTGGTTGTGGCATAACCGGATGGGCATGACGGTTTATTCTTACCGCTACACCAATAAGACCGTCTGGGAATTGATCCGCGAACGCTTCCCGGTATCACTGACGTTTGGCATTACCGGTTTCGTACTATCCTACCTGGTCTGTATCCCGCTCGGCATTGCCAAGGCCCTGCGCAACGGCAGTCGGTTCGATATGGTGTCCAGCGTGCTGGTGTTCATTGGCTACGCCATTCCGGCGTTTGCCTTCGGCATGTTGCTCAAGATGCTGTTCGCGGGCACGGTGGATCACTTCTGGGACATTTTCCCGATCGGCGGTTTCCGCTCGGATCACTGGGCTGATCTCTCGTTCTGGGAGCGCGTGCACGATCAGTTCAAGCATATGTTCCTGCCGGTCTTGTGTTACGTGATCGGCAACTTTGCCGTGCTGACCCTGCTGATGAAGAACGCCTTGTTGGAACAGATCGGCCAGGACTATATCCGCACCGTGCTGGCCAAAGGCGGCAGTATGAAACGGGCCGTCTGGGGCCACGCCTTGCGCAATGCGTTGATCCCGATCGCGACGGGGTTCGGCGGTATCTTGACCGTAATGTTCGCCGGGTCGGTCTTGATCGAAAAGGTGTTCGATATCCCCGGCATGGGACTGCTGAGCCTGGACGCCGTGGTGACCCGTGACTACATGGTCTTCATGGGCATCGTCGCCATCACCTCGCTACTGGCGTTGCTCGGTCAAATCCTGTCGGACTTCTGCTATGTATTGATTGATCCGCGCATCAACTTTGAAGGGGAAAGCTGAGATGTTGCGTTGGCGCCTGAATCCCATTACCCGCAAGCGGTTGCGCCGGTTCCGCTCCATGCGCCGCGCGTGGTGGTCGCTATGGTTACTGGCCAGCCTGTACGGCATCAGTCTTTTCTCGAACTTCATCGCCAACGATCTGCCCCTGTGGGTCCGCTTCGAGGGCCGTACCTATTTCCCGATCCTGCGCTTCTATCCTGAAAGTGAATTCACCGGCGGCGACCGCCACACCCGGCCGGACTACAAGGCGTTGAACGAACACCCGCTGTTCGCTGACGAGCCCGGTAACTTCATGGTGTTCCCGCCCGTCCCCTACAGCCCGCACACCATTATCCCGCCGCACGCTATCGCGGTGCCGGACGAGGTCTTGGTGACGATTGAGCGCCTGGAGCGGGTCGGGACGATCGACTTCACGGAAGAGTTGGAAATCCGGCGAGCGCACCACGTCGCCGCCCTGCTGGATGCGACCGATGATGCAGCCATACGCGGATCGACCCTGGCGGAACAGCTACCGTTGCCGGGCGGTTTCATTGCCGCCGTGTCCGACCGCTTTGCCAACCAGTCCATGTTGGCATATCGGTCCGATTCGTTCACGCTCGATTCCGGTGCAACGCTACAATTGCAGTTGAGCGCCTTCGCCCCCGGCGCTCAACCACCACGCTTTATGCGGGTCACCTTGCGCGAGCAGTTGGCACCCACCGATGTCACCGTCAATCGACTCTATGTGTCGCCCGACCGAACGGACGAACCGCTGCCCGAATATATCGCCGCCCCGTTCAGCCCGGAGCAGCGCGCTGTGATCCGCGAGAACATTGCGCAACGGTTTGACGGGGCCGTAGCAGACCTGCGCCTTGAAACACCCGGCGGTTTGTTCCGTGTGCGCTATGAAAAAGAGGTGGTTACGTATCCGTTCCGACCCACTCGCGCTCATCCGTTGGGACTGGATGCTTCGGGCCGTGACGTGCGACCGCACATTCTGTATGCGCTGCGGACGTCGCTGTCGTTCGGGCTGGTGCTGGTGGCGGCGACTATGTTGATCGGCGTTGTGATGGGCGCGTTGCAGGGCTATTTCGGTGGCTGGCTGGACATCACCGCCCAGCGTTTAATCGAGATTTGGTCCGCCTTGCCGTTTTTGTACATCATCATCCTGCTCGGCTCCATCTACGGACGCAGCTTCACCTTGCTGCTGATCTGCTACGGTATCTTCAACTGGATCGCCATTTCCTACTACATGCGGGCGGAGTTTCTGCGTTTGCGCAAACAGCCTTTCGTCGAGGCGGCCCGGGTGGCGGGCCTGCGGCCGCACCGTATCATCTTCAAACATATCCTGCCCAACGGCCTCGTCCCGATCATTACCTTCTTCCCTTTTTCACTCGTCGGGGCCATCGGCTCACTGGCGGCACTAGACTACCTCGGCTTCGGTCTGCCGGCCACCGCACCGAGCTGGGGCGCGCTGCTGGCCCAGGCGCAGGAGTTTCGTTACGCCTGGTGGCTGGTCCTTTACCCTTCGCTGGCGCTGTTCATCGTCATCCTGCTCGGCGTCTTCATCGGCGAAGGCGCGCGCGCCGCCTTCGATCCGCGCGCGGACAGCCGGTTAGAATAAAAACTTGCACTTCTGGTCTCCATTATGGTTATATTATTATATGAAACTAACCACAGTTACCTTTACGGAAGCTAAGGCTAACCTGTCGCGCTATGGGCGGATGGCAGAAAAAGGACAAAAGACGCTCGTGCTTAAGCACCGTCGCTCGGCCTTCTTGATCGCTCCGGTTGCACCGGCTCTGCAGGCGCGCCCCAAAAAACCGGGCCTTGCCTGCGGGCAAATCCATTTAGCGCCAGACTTTGATAAGACACCGGAAGATGTGGTCCGGCTATTTGAGAGCGCTTCGTGAAGGCGCTGCTGGACACCAGTGTATTGCTATGGTGGCTGGGCGATCCAGCAGCGATTCCCGACACCCTGCTGGATGAGCTCAAAGATGACGAATCGATCATCTGGTTCAGTCAGGTTTCCCTCCTCGAAATCCAGATCAAAGTCGGCATTGGAAAGCTGCGACTCGATTTTTCCGTAGACCAGATTCCCGAGCTGGCTGATCAATCCGGTCTGACAGTACTGCCCCTTAGTAACGAAGCGATCTTCACGCTGCCGAAGCTGCCGGATGTTCATCGTGATCCCTTTGATCGCCTGCTCGTTTGTGAAGCCATTCAACAGGGCGTACCGCTCATCACACCAGATAAAACATTGCGCCGCTATCCTGTCCGTGTGCGCTGGGACTGATCAGAATATTGAATCTGCGTGGGACAGAGCGGGCCAAAAAACGTTGCACACGCGTCGACACCGCCTTAAGCTGCAGGCAGGAAAAATAGAGGAGGTAAATATGGGTTATTCAAAGAAAATTCTGCGGGTGCTACTGACCATTGGCATTGTGCCCGCGTTCACCGTGCTTGCGGACGCTGATGAATCAGAACCAAGCTGGGCCTCCACGCTCAATGCGGGTTTAACTTGGACCGATGGCAATAGCGACTCGCTGCGATTGAATGTGGGCTGGTTGTGGGAAGGCGAAAAACCAACCCTCGGCGCCATGCGGGCAGGGGTAACCGGCAACTATGGAAAAAGCCGTCCGGATCCGGATGACGAAGGTCGTCGGGCCAGCCGGGAAACAGATGTGGAGAACGTCAGAGCTTTTCTTCAAGCGCAACGCGACTTATCTGCGCGCACCTATGCCTCGTTTAACCTCTCAGCGTTTTATGACGGCCAGGCACTCGTGGATTACCGCTTTATCATCGGTCCCGGCTTAGGCGCGAAGATTTACAACCGACACGATGTCCGGGTGAAGATCGAAATCGGTCCCTCCTACCTCATCGAGAAGGTCGACGGCGTGCGTGACGATTATCCGGTCGTGCGTCTGGCGGAACGGCTTGATTGGCGGATCAGCGAGACCGCGCGCCTGTGGCAGGAGGTGGAATACCTGCCCACCGCCGACGATTTTTCCGATTATCTGCTCCTCTCGGAAGTGGGGATCGATGTCGCGATCAACAAACGCTTCAGTTGGCAGACCACGTTGCAAAGTGCCTACGATGCGTCGCCGGCCGAGGATCGTGAACGCCATGACCTGAGCCTGGTCGCCAGCCTGGCCTACCGCCTATAGACCACCACTGCGCGTAAACCATGCAAAACTTGGCCAAGGTCTATTCGGGCGCCGTTTATGGCGTTGATGCGTACGAGGTGGAGATCGAGGTCAACGCCGGGGGCGGCGAACCCAAGACGATCGTCGTCGGCCTTCCTGATGCAGCCGTTAAGGAAAGCTCGGACCGCGTCTGGACCGCCCTGGCCAATTCAGGGTTCGCCCCGCCAATGGGCCGGACCACGGTCAATCTCGCACCAGCAGATGTGAAAAAGGAAGGGCCCAGCTTTGATTTACCGATTGCGCTGGGTATGCTCGCGGCCCAGGGGGATATTGATGGCGAGCAATTGGCGCAGTACGCTGTGATCGGGGAACTGGCCCTGAGCGGCCGGGTACGCCGGATCAAAGGGGTGCTGCCCATTGCGTTGCAAGTCGCCCGCAGCGGACTGCGCGGGTTTCTAGTGCCGACCGAAAACGCCGAAGAAGCGGCGGTCGTCAAGGGGCTGCCCGTTTTCCCGGTCAAGTCCTTGCGCCAAGCGGCGGATTTTATCCAAGGCCAGGTGACGATCCCGTCGTTGGCGATGGATATGGCGGAGGTATTCGAGCAGCACGATCATTACGAGGAGGATTTTTCCGACGTCAAAGGACAGGAATATGCCAAGCGCGCCTTGGAAGTAGCGGTAGCGGGTGGACACAATATCCTCGCCATTGGCCCGCCGGGCACCGGCAAGACGATGCTGGCTAAGCGCGTGGCATCGATCCTGCCGCCGATGAATTTAGACGAGGCGCTGGAAGTGACCAAAATCCACAGCATTGCCGGCACCTTGCAGGCGCATCAGGCCTTGCTCGTGCGACGGCCGTACCGTGCGCCGCACCACACGATTTCCGACGCGGGCCTGCTGGGGGGCGGCTCCCATCCGCAACCCGGCGAAGTCAGTTTAGCTCATCGCGGTGTGCTCTTTCTGGACGAGCTGCCGGAGTTCCATCGTAACGTGCTGGAAGTACTGCGGCAACCGCTGGAGGATGGACAGGTTACGATTGCCCGGGCTGCGGTGACGGTCACCTTTCCCAGCCGCTTCATGCTGGTTGCCGCCATGAATCCTTGCCCCTGCGGATTTTATGGAGACCCACACAATCAATGCCGCTGCACGCCGCTGCAGATTCAGCGCTACCACAACAAGATATCCGGACCGCTGCTGGACCGGATCGACATCCATCTGGAAGTACCGGCCGTGCGCTACCAGGAACTCTCCGCCAGCCAGCGCGGGGAGACCTCGGTTGTCATTCGTGAGCGGGTGCTGGCGGCACGCGCCGTCCAGCAGGAACGCTTCAAGAAGATGCGCGGGGTGCACTGCAATGCCGACATGCGGCCCCGCCAACTGCAGGAAACCGTCCGCTTGGAGGCGGACGCAGAGCAATTGTTGAAGATGGCCATCACGGAACTCAATTTCAGCGCCCGGGCGTACGACCGCATTCTTAAAGTCGCCCGCACCATCGCCGATTTAGATCAGGCGACCGAAACCGTACGCGCGGAACATGTCTCGGAAGCGATCCAGTACCGGACGTTGGACCGGCAAATGTGGACGTGAGCGGAATAACCGCCACGCTCGCACCGGCTGGCCCCAACGGGGCCAGCTACAGCAGACGGGGTACGGTCTACATAGGACTCCGCCGGGCGGGGTGTATTAAAGCTCAGGCGGTGCGGCTCGGCGGGTGCTGTAATGGCTGAGCGTTTCCTTGATGAGGCCGGCCATGGCCGGACCGACGCCGGGCACGGCCTGCAGCTCTTCCACCGAGGCGCGCCGCAGCCGGGCGACCGACCCAAAATGCCCCAGCACCTGCTGCTTGCGTTTCGCGCCGATACCGGGCACCTCGTCCAGTAGCGACTCGCGCATTTTTTTGAGACGCAGGCGGCGATGATAGGTCAAGGCGAACCGGTGCGCTTCGTCCCGGATCCGCTTGCAGATCTTGATGGCATGACCGTCTGCCGGCAACTGAATCGGCCCGCGGCCGACCGGCTCACAGGGGTGGTCCGGGTCTTCGCGGGCTAAATCCATCGGGTATAGCTCTTCGAAGCGCTTGGCCAGGCCCACGGCCGGTAACGCCTGTAATCCCAGTGCGTCCAGCTCCGCCCGGGCCGCCCGTAGCTGAGTGATGCCGCCGTCGACGATCACCAAGTCTGGTAGCGCCGCTTTCTCCGCCACCAGCCGTCCGTAGCGTCGCCGGATAACCTCGGCCATCATGCGCGGGTCGTCACTGCCTTCCACGGTTTTGATGCGAAATAAACGGTAGCGGTTGCGTTGCGGCATCCCGTCGACCGCACAGACCATACTGCCCACGGCAAAGGTACCGGAAATATTCGAAATATCGTAGGTTTCAATCACGCGCGGCGGAGTGGCCAAATCCAGGATGGTTTGTAATTCGCGCACACCGGCCCGCGCCTCATCGGTTTTCAGCTCCAACGATTTGGTGCCGCGAATGCGGCGTTTGACCGCGTCCTTCAGTAGAAAGAGCGTATCACGCAGCGCAGCCGCCCGCTCGAAATCGCGGGCGGCTGCCGCCTCCTCCATAGCGGCCTGAATCGCCTGCAAGTGTTCCGGTCGCTCGCCGCGCATAAAGGCCAGGGCCTCGTCCACCCGGGCGCGATAGGCTGCGGGCGTGATCCGGGCGATGCAGGGGGCGGTGCAGAAGCGGATCACATCGTTCAAGCAATGGCGATGATCCTCCGGCCCCGGCTCCCGCGGTCGACAGACGCGCAGCCCAAAGGTCTTCTCCACGTATTCCTTGGCGGCATAGGCGGCCGCCGAATTAGCATAGGGTCCAAAATAGATGGCCTGGTCCGACTTGCGCAACCGGACCGTGGTGAAACGCGGGAACGGCTCCGCCGGATCCACGCGCAGCAGCAGGAACCGTTTGTCGTCGCGGAACAGCACGTTGTAGCGCGGCCGGTATTCCTTGATCAGGCGACCCTCGGTCAGAGTGGCTTCCGCGTCGTTGCGCAACACCAGGACGTCGAAGTCCGCAATCTGCCGGATCAAACCGCGCAATTTCGGTTCCGCCGAGCGCAGCGTACCTTGGCGGAAATAAGACCGCACCCGGTTGCGCAGGGAGGTCGCTTTACCGACGTATATGATTTTGCCGTGCCGGTCGCGCATGAAATAGACACCGGGCTCGTGCGGCAACATCTGCAACTTCTTCTTCACCACGTCCGGAATCTTCATGCGTCTACCATAGCACACAAGCTACGATCCCGAAATTCTGCATCTCATCCCGCGTGAGTGACTGGAAGTCCGGTGAGAAATGCGGGTTAACGGCAAGGGCGCATATCACTTCTGGTGGTATTCGATTGTCACGGCGCTTGTTTCCATTCCAAATGTTGAATAGAGTGCAATGACGAATGACGAAACACCCAAGCCCGAAAGAAGCTCGAAGCACGAATAATGAACAGCCTGTCTGAGAGCCAAGACGAGGCGCGAAAGAAGCCTTACGACTTGGAAGATCGCACCGCTTTGTTCGGGGAGGCGGTTATTGATTACGTGAAGAAAGTTCCCGTAACCCCGGTAACGCGTCGTCTTATCGATCAACTGGTTGGGACCGGAACCAGCATAGGGGCGAACTACTGCGAGGCCGATGATGCCGTCTCCAAGAAGGACTTTCGGCACAAGATATCCATCTGCAAGCGAGAAGCCCGTGAAGCCAAGTTCTTCCTACGAATGTTAGTACGGGCAGTACCCGAATTGAAGGCTGAGGCAAGAGTACTTTGGCAGGAAGCGAAGGAACTGCACTTGATATTTGCTAAGATTTACAGGGGATAGCTTTTGCCGCCTATTCGATATTGGGTATTTCGGGTTTCTTTGGGTATTTGGGTATTTCGTCATTCGGATTTCACGCAGCGGCACCTGTTGTGACATGTCCTGATTCCTCTCTGTGAGCAACACCGTCAGAAGTGATATGCGCCCTAACGGCAAGGGCCGGAAATTACTATCTTGCCATTGACACCCGTATTGGGTATATCCACCCCTTCATCATGACGGTTGAGCGATCCAATTTGAACCGCCGCGGCTTCTTGCAGTGGCTGTGCTGGGCGGCGCCGGCCGCCTTGTATCCGGTCGAATGGGTACATGCGGCCGCCGCTCCGCAGGTCGTGCCGCAAGTGGACCTGCGCTTCATCACGCGCCAGATGGCGTTGCGCCGACGGCACGAATGGACCGACATTGCGCCCAATCCGGCTCGTTTACGGGCCGCCAACATGAATGCCTACGACCGGATCACCTTGCACCATACCGGCGAAGTCATGCGCGGTACGACGGAGGGGGCGGTGATAAATTGTCTGGATGGCGTCCTGAACCACCATTTGCGGCTGCGTTTCGGCGATATCGGCTACCATTTTCTTATCGATGCCGGTGGACGCATCTGGGAGGGCCGTTCCCTGGCCTATTGGGGGGCTCACGTATCCGGTCAAAACGAGCGGAACATTGGCATTGTCTTGCTGGGGAACTACGAACAGCAACGGCCGACCCGGCCACAATTGCAGGCGATGCAGCAACTGGTACAGCTCGTGCGGCGCCAATACCGCATTGCGGCCGGCCAGATCTACGGCCATATCGATCTTGGCCGCACCTTGTGTCCGGGCCGCAACCTCTACCCGCAGGTGCAGCGGCTGAACCAGCAGGCCGTCTGATTCACGGCCGCTACTGTGCGTTGAAGAAACACTCGCGGTGAATACGTGCCAACCCCACACCGCGTACTTCCAACCAGCGCGAGACGTCGTCCAGCATGGTGTCGAGTCCGCATAGATAATAATGGGTCGCGCCGTCCAGCGGCAGTGACGGCAGTAGATCGGTTACGCGCCCGTGGCGGGCATCGGGAGCGGTCTCTCGCGAGACGGCCAGATCCAGACAACACCGTTCCCGCAGCCATTCAACCGCCACGGCGTCGGCACGCTGGCGCACGCCATATAGACAACGCACCGGGGGACGGTCAGGATACGAGCGTAAATAGGACCAGAACGGTGCAATCCCCGTTCCCGTTGCCACGAAGACTGCCGATGAGCCGGACGCATCTTGACCCGGCCGGAACCAGCCGAACGGAGGCGTGATGCGCACGGAATCGCCCGGCGCGCATTGTGCCAGGTCCGCGCTCACCTCGCCGCCCGGCAGGCGCCTGATCAGAAAACGCCATGTCTCGTCGTGGATGCCGGAGGCGATGCTGTACGGTCGCGAGGCCGTTCCCTGACGCTGGTACAAAGCCACGCAATCGCCGGGCACAAATGCGCACCCGGGGTGCTCGACCCCCAGCTCAAAAATATCGGGTGTGTGCCACGTTAATGACCGCACCACGGCCCGGTTTTCGTCGGGTATGCTCATATCCCGGCGAAGTCCCCCCACAAGATTACCTCCCGGTGCAGGGTGAAGCCAAAGGCCGCGCGTACGGCTGCTTGCATGCGATCTGCCAGGTCTTTTACGTCGTGGGCCGTACCGTCCGGCGTGCGCACGATGATGTTGGCGTGTTTGGGATAGACGTAGGCCCCGCCCACCCGCATCGATTTCGCCCCGGCCTGTTCCAGGAACCAGCCGGCGGCCTGGCGACGACCGGCGGCGGAGGTCGGTTCGATATTGCGGAAGATGCTGCCGATACACGGTTCGGTGCGCCAGTCGGGATGCTTGGCCCGGCGCAGTTGTAGCCGCTCTTCGCGCTGCGCCTGCAATGCAGTGACGTTGCCCGGTCGCAGTTGCAGCGCTGCCGCCAGCACGACTCCGCCACGAGATCGTAGATTCGATTGCCGGTAGGCAAAGCCCAGCTCGGTGCCCGGCAATTGCCGCCGCGTTCCGTCCGCTTCCAGGTAATCGATGTATGCAACCACGTCGCCGATCTGTTGACCGAAGGCACCGGCGTTGCCGACCACCGCTCCGCCGACCGTGCCGGGGATGCCGGAACAATAGACCACGCCGTCCAGGCCCGCTGCCGCTGTGGTGGCCGCCAGGGCATCGAGCAGGGTCGCCCCGCTCACGAGCACCTGATTACCGTTGATCTGGATATCGGGCTGTGTGCTAAAATAGCGCACCACTGAGAGATCCAGGCCCGTGTCGTCAACCAGCAGATTCGACCCCCCGCCCATCAAGGCATACGGAACCGCCTGTTGACGCAGCTTGGAGAGGGCCGCTGTTAATTGATCGGGGGTTGCGCACGGCCATAGGGTGCGGCACGGGCCGCCCAGGCCAAACGTGGTGTAGTCCGCCAGTCGGGCGTGAGGCCGCGCGCTGGGTAACGGATCCCCTGGCATGTTGGGTTCACCCATTCTTCAACAGCGTGGCATCGCCCTCCTCGGCGCGTGCCAGCAGCCAGAGATAATCGGAGCAGCGGTTTAACCAGACCACCACCAACGGGTTCTCGAGCAGCCCTACCTCGACAAGGCCCACCGTCCGGCGTTCGCACCGGCGGGTGACCGCCCGGGCCAAGTCGAGCTGGGCCGCAGCCGGCGTACCGCCCGGCAGGACAAAGCCCGTTGGCATGGTAATGGTGGCTTCCAGCGCCTCTCGCTCCTGGTCAAGCGTGGCCAGCATCGCGTCATCGACCTGCCTCCCGAGCAGCTCCTTGGCCCCGGTAGAAGTGGCCAGCTCTGCCCCCAGCACGAACAATTCGCGTTGCAACCAGATCAGGCGCTCCGCCGTGGTCGCGTGCGGCGTCAGGGAGCGAGCTATGCCCAGCAGACTGACGACTTCATCCAGGTCGCCGTAGGCATGGGTTTGGGGCGCGTTCTTGGATACGGTTTCGCCGGAAAACAATTGCGTTGTCCCCTTGTCCCCGATTCTGGTAGTAATACTGGGTCTGGAATGCATGGGCACAGCGTTGACGAAACGAGGGTGCCTGTCAACTGTTCTGCTGAGCTTATGAAAATATCATCCACCACTGAACTGCTCGATTGCGCGGTGCATGCGGCCCGGACGGCGTCCGCCCATGCCTGGGCGGAACGCCACCGCCGTCAGGAGGTCCAGCAACATGCCGCGCACGATGTGAAGTTGGTGCTGGATCACGAATGCCAAATGAAAGCCGCCGCCGTGATCCACGCCAGGTTTCCGGATCATTCCATATTGGGCGAGGAAGCCAGCCATGACCGGGACGCTTCCCGGCCACGCTGGATCGTCGACCCGATCGACGGCACCGTCAATTTTGCCCATGGCTGGCCGCTATGGTGCACCTCCGTGGCGGTGGAACACGAGGGACGCACGCTGGCCGGCGCCATTTGCGCCCCGGCACTGGACGAATGCTACACCGCCACCTGCGACCAACCCGCGCTACTTAACGGTTTGCCTATAGCGGTTTCCACCGTTGACCGGCTCGCGGAGGCCTTGATCATGACGGACACCAACAAAGAGCCGCAAGATTTTGACGCTGGGACTCGACTGTATGGCCGTTTTCTGCACCAGGCGCGGAAGGCGCGCGTCATGGGTTCTGCCGCACTCGATATCTGCCGGGTGGCTTGTGGCCAGGGGGAAGGCTACACCGCGCTGGGTATCTATCCCTGGGATACGGCGGCGGCCGCGCTGATATTGGAGCAGGCGGGCGGTCGCTTCGAAATCATAGAGCAACTGGACGACCTGCGCTTCCGTGCCATCGCCTCCAACGGTCACCTCCACGACGAGATCCGCACGGTTTTCCTTTCCGTCTTGGCGGAAGGACCGGCTCAGGCCGGGGGACGCAAACAGGGCGGAAGCGCTCGCTGAGGACGCCGACCATCGGCCAGGAAGTCTGTGACCAAGGCCGCGCGGACCTGGGCCGGTGGATGACGAAGTTCGACGGTCAAATAGGCGTAAAGGGCGGTGCATAAATCGGCCAGATCCAAGTGATGGGTTCGCCCGAAACCAGCGAACAGCCAGTCACAGCAATGCATAAAAGCGGCGAATGGGGAACGGTGTCCGCGCAGGATAATGGACAGCGTTTTGGGGAATGTCCGGCGATTGCCCAGCCGGTCCCAGTACGCCGCAAAGCGTTTCAAGCGCGTTACGGCACCGGGGGACAAGGTTCGGCTGGACTGCAGCGAGTAGGGCGGGTGGGGATCGAAGGTCAAACCCCATTCAGAGCGGTGGCGCTCCAGCGCCGTGCCCGGCAGATTCTTCAGTATGCCAAACTGTAATTCGTGTGGCTGGTGAGCGATCAAGCGGTCGAAGCTCTCGGCAATCGATGCCCAGTCCTCGCCCGGCAGTCCCGCGATCAAGTCGGCATGTACTTCGGCGCGGGCCGTGTGCAGCAGAAAATCGAGTGCCGCCTCTTCCTGTTCCACACCGGGGCGGCGGACTCGCCGCGCAACGGCAGGGTTGAAGGTCTGCACGCCTAGCTCAATATGCAGTACGCCCGGTGGCCACGCGCATAGCGCCGCCTGCAGATCCTCCCGATAGCGGATTTGCGGCGTGAATTCCAGGTGGAGTCGCAAACCGTGCGCTGCCCACGGCCGCAGCGCGTGCAGCAAGCGGGCACCGCGTCCCGGTCGCGCATTGAATGTGCGGTCGACCAAGCGCAAGGTCCGTGCCCCGCGGCGGGCTAAATCCTTCAGGGCCTGGATAGTGGGGTCTAGTGGAAACGTGCGGATGCCATCGGCGCAACCGGACACGCAGAAGTCGCAGCGGTGGGGGCAACCTCGGGTGGTTTCTACATAAATATGTCGTGTCTGCAGGTCGTGCTCGCTATATAAGTAATAAGGTAATTTTAGCTTTGCCAAGTCGGGCGCCGGAGCCGCAACCACTTTGTGCACGGGCTGATGGCCCGCGAGCAGCAGCCGGCACCATTCCCCGAAGATCGCCTCCGCCTCGCCGGTCAAAACCAGGTCTGCCAGGTCGATTCCGCTAAACGTATCGGGTGCGGCGGATACTTCCGGTCCGCCCAGCAGGATTAACAGTTCCGGGCGTTGTGTGCGCAGCTGCCGCATGAGCTGTGTGATACGTTGCGCGTTCCAGATATAGACGCCCAACGCCACCAAGCGCGGGCGATGGGCCAGTATCTGATGTGCCGCATCCGCTGCTGGCACACGCAAGTCGAACTCGTGCCACGCCGTAGCTGGGGGATCATCACCCAAATTGGCCAGCAGCCAGCGCACACCGAGGGAGGTATGGGTGTAACGACCGTTGTAGGCCGCCAATACCAAGTCTGCAGATGGGTGGTGGACGCTTTCGATCATATTACGGCTGAGCCCCTTCAATCTGGATCCGTTTCGGATAAAGGACCGGCTTCTGTAATAGTAATCGTCAGCGGGCTGGCCTACAACCAAGGATCGTTGTAGGCCGGACCTCTGTGTCCGGCGGCTTAACCCAATGGCGCCTATTTTCCGGTTCGATAATGATGCGTGGTGAACACGCTGAAGCTCCCACCGATCGCCCACCATAAACCCTAATTTTGTCGACACAAATGTCACCAGTCTTATCAATGATCACATAATTGTAATTTAGTTTTATTTATATTTCGTAATTGTATTAGTGTCCTGTCTTTTATTTTTTAATTAAGTCTGGTTTTAGTCTATATGTAAGTAATTGATAGTAAACAGTTTGGTTGTTATGTTTAACGTTTTCTGGTTTATTTATCGGGTATTTATCCTTTAACTGGCATGTTTAGTGCTTTGGGTCTCGCGCTGCATGCGCATGGGGTGCATGTTGGTTATTGTGTAGCACACGTAATGTTAAGGAGGTAGTGAATGAGGAAATCAGTGTTTACCGCGGTGAGTGCGCTGGTGGCCTTGGCGGCCTTTGGTTTGCCGGTGGCCAGCTGGGCGGATGAGCTGGTGGAAGTGGGTGCGATGGATGCCATGTTCTGGGCGAGTAATACGTGGATGTTGGTGGCGACTTTTTTGGTCTTCATCATGCACCTCGGGTTTGCCTCGTTGGAATCGGGCATGACGCGGGCAAAAAATACCGTGAATATCCTGTTCAAGAACACGGCTATAGTGGCCATTGGCTTGCTGACTTACGCCTTGGTGGGCTTCAATCTGATGTACCCCGGCGATTTTTCAATCGCGGGGTTCTTCGGGTTTTCCGGTTTTGGCGTGGGCGGGCTGGCCGACGGCATTGTAGTGGAAGAAGGAGTGCAAGCCTATACGTATTGGACGGACTTTATCTTCCAGGGTATGTTTGCCGCCACGGCCGCGACGATCATCTCGGGCGCGGTGGCGGAACGAATCAAGTTGGGCAGCTTCTTGATTGTGGTCACGCTGTACGTGGCCTTCATCTACCCATGGGTAGGTAGCTGGCAATGGGGCGGCGGCTGGTTGTACGACAGGGGATTCCACGATTTTGCCGGGTCGACGCTGGTGCATTCGGTCGGTGGTTGGGGTGCCTTGGCGGGCGTGATCCTGCTGGGACCGCGCTTGGGCAAGTATGTGAATGGCTCCATTAAACCGATCATGGGCCACAATATGCCGCTGGCGACGATCGGCGTGTTCCTGCTTTGGATGGGCTGGTTTGGCTTCAATGGCGGCTCGGTGCTGTCTGCGGATCCGGAAGCGGTGTCGTTTGTGTTCGTGACTACGGCGTTGGCAGCAGCGGCGGGCATCGTGGGTTCGGTTGCAGCTTCATGGATCATTCAGAAGAAGCCGGATCTAACCATGGCACTCAACGGCGCCCTGGCTGGTTTGGTGGGCATTACGGCGGGGGCGGACGTCGTCTCGGTCGGGAGCTCGGTCATCATCGGCCTGATCGCTGGCGTGCTGGTGTTCTTTGCGGTGGTCGGTATCGATCGCGCGAAGCTTGACGATCCGGTGGGAGCCATTTCGGTGCACTTGGTGTGCGGCATCTGGGGAACCTTGGCCGTGGGCATCTTTGGCGGTGCGGACTTTTCTTTCGCGACGCAATTGATCGGCGTAGTGGCGTATGGCGTCGTTACCTTTGCCGCGGCGTTAATTTTGTTCGGGATGGTCAAGGCTACCCTGGGCATACGCGTCAGCGCGGAAGAGGAATTGGTCGGCCTCGATATTGGCGAGCACGGCATGGAAGCCTATTCGGGCTTTGCGATTTACACCACCCAGTGATCAGTCAGATCACATAACAACAGGAGAATAGTGATGAAATTAATTGTGGCTTATATCCAACCGGAGCGGCTCAATGCGGTGAAGCAGTCGCTCTATGAACAGGAAGTGTTCCGCCTTTCGGTAATGAACGCCCTCGGCTGCGGCCAGCAGAAGGGCTATCACGAAAACTATCGCGGTTCCGATATTGAGGTGAACCTGCTGAAGAAGGTGCGCCTGGAAGTGGCGGTAAGCGATGAATTCGTGGAGAAGACCGTGGATGCCATTATCAAGGGTGCCCGCACCGGCAAGATTGGTGACGGCAAAATCTTCATCTTGGATTTACCGGAGTGCATTCGCATTCGTACCGGGGAGAAAGGAGCTGAAGCCATAGGAGGTTAATTGAGGAATTCAACGCCGCGCCGGCGCGGTCGGCTCCATCAACATCTGGGGGATTGGCGGAGCGGGTCACCGGCGCGGCGTTTTTGCGAAAAAGAGATTGATATTTTTGTTAGTTGTAATCATAAGCAATAACTAAATCCCGCATGGTGATGGGCACCATGGCGAGGATTAGCAGGAGGAGATAGTATGAGCAAGATGCAGAAAATAGTGGGCGCCGGTCTGGTAGCCGGGGCAATCATGGTAGCCGGTGTAACCGTGAATGCCGCAGACGTAACCATTGGCGCGGATGTGGTGTCATCCTATGTCTGGCGTGGTATCACGCTGAACGAGGATGTCGTGGTTCAACCTTCGGTCGCGATAGAGCACCCGAGTGGATTGGCCCTGGAAGTGTGGGCGAACTTCGATATCGGCGATGACGACGGCACTTATGCCGAACGCCAATTCTCCGAAGTCGATTTTGATCTCTCTTATTCGGTGGACATTGAGATGGTCACGTTGACCATCGGTTACATTGAATACACCTTCCCGGGTGCGGGCGAAGTCTCGTGGGTCAATGAGGATGAGTTCACCTTACAGGCTTCGGCCGACCGTGAACTCTACGTCGGTGTCGGCGCGGAAGTCCTGCCGGGATTGAGCCTCGACCTGACCGTCGCGCAGAACCTGGCTACCAGTGACGGCACCTATGCCGTGCTGAGTGCTGAATACGGCTACGAGGTGCTGGAAGGGCTGACCTTGGCCTTGAACGGTTCCGTGGCCTATGGCGCCAAAGGCGTAACGCTGACGGGTGAAGATGGATTCCACGACTACTCCATCGGCCTGACCGCTGAGAAGGACGTTGCGGAAGGATTGTCCGTCAGCGCATTTGTCACCTATGTCGGTTCCTTGGACAGCGATGTGCTGCCGAGTGAGGCGATCCGTGAAGATGTGTTTGGTGGCGTAGGCTTGTACTACTCCTTCTGAACAAACCTAAACCCTTAAAAGAAAAATCCCCGGCCGCCTGAGCGGCCGGGGATTTTTTGATTCCAGCGGTGACACGCTAGGAAGACTAGATCATTCCGCCGTACTGGGTGCTGCCGTAAACGGCCTGATCGCCCAGCATTGCCTCGATCCGCAGCAACTGGTTGTACTTCGCCACCCGATCCGTACGGCTCATGGAGCCGGTCTTGATCTGGCCGGCGTTGGTGGCCACCGCAATGTCCGCGATGGTGGTGTCTTCGGTTTCGCCGGAGCGGTGACTGATGACGGCGGTGTAACCGGCGCGCTTGGCCATCTCGATGGCGTCCAGCGTCTCGGTCAGCGTGCCAATCTGGTTGACCTTAACTAGAATGGAATTAGCCACGCCCATATCGATGCCCTTTTTCAGGAACTTGGTATTGGTGACGAACAGGTCGTCGCCAACCAATTGGCAGCGGTCGCCCAACGCTTCGGTCAACTGCTTCCAGCCTTTCCAGTCGCCTTCGTCACAGCCATCCTCAATGCTGATGATCGGATACTGGTTGATCCATTCGGCGTAGTATTCCACCATTTGCGCGGCTGATCGCTTGGACTTGTCGCTCTTCTTAAAGACATATTTTTTGGTCTTCTTGTCGAAGAACTCGCTGGCGGCGGAATCGAGTGCAATAAAGATATCCTTTCCGGGCACATACCCGGCCTGTTCGATGGCTTTCATGATGACGTCCAGCGCCTGTTGATTGCTGGCCAGGTTAGGGGCGAAGCCGCCTTCATCGCCGACCGCCGTGCTCAGGTTCATTTTTTTCAGCACGGCCTTCAGCGCATGGAAGACTTCCGCGCCCATGCGTAGCCCTTCCGAAAACGATTTAGCGCCCTTCGGCATAATCATGAATTCCTGGATATCCACCGGGGCATCGGAATGCGCACCGCCGTTGAGGATGTTCATCATGGGTACCGGCAAGCACTTGGCGTTGGTGCCGCCGATGTAGCGGAAGAGCGGCATTTCGAGATAAGCCGCCGCGGCATGAGCCGTGGCCATCGAAACGCCCAGCATGGCGTTGGCGCCCAGCTTGCTCTTGGTGGCGGTGCCGTCCAGCTTTAACAACGCCTGATCGACAGCGGTCTGGTCGAGGGCATCGAAACCGTCCAGCGCATTGGCGATGAGGGTGTTGACGTTCTTGACCGCTTTGCGAACGCCCTTGCCCAAGTAGCGTTTCTGGTCGCCGTCGCGCAGCTCTAACGCTTCGTTTTCGCCGGTCGAGGCACCCGAAGGCACGGCGGCCCGGCCGACCACGCCGCTGGCCAGCGCAACTTCCACTTCCACGGTGGGGTTGCCCCGTGAATCGATTATCTCGCGTCCCATGATATCAATGATTTCCGACATTTTCGTTTACTCCTTGTTGCTGTGGTTTGGGGTTGGAAAACAATGGCGCGGAGCTTAGACTATTGCCTCATGGTTAAGCAAGCAGGAATGAAGCGTAAGGGGATACTGGGCGGCAGTTTCAATCCCGTGCACCACGGTCACCTGATTCTGGCACGGGACGCCTTGGAGGCCTTTGCCTTGGAATCGGTGGTGTTGGTGCCATGCGCCACGCCACCGCACAAGCCGGCGACGTTGCTGGCACCGGCGGCTCACCGCGCGGCCATGCTGGAGCGGGCGCTGGCGGGCGATCCGCAGTTGGTCTGGTCGCGGTTGGAGCTGGATCGTACCGGCATCAGCTATAGCGTGGATACCGTGAGTGCCTTGTGCGCGGCGGAGCCGGACGTGGAATGGCACTTTATTATCGGAGCGGACAGCTTGCCGGAGCTGGTGACCTGGCACCGCATCGAGGAGCTGCTGGCCGGCTGCCGCTGTGTGACCATGCAGCGACCCGGCATGCCGGACCAGGCGACTCTACGCGCGGCCATCCGGTTGCCCGCGCCCTGGCCCGACCGATTGCTGGGAGACCTGTTTCCCGGCCATTTGGTGGATATTTCTTCGTCGGACATCCGTCGGCGCGTCGCGGTCGGTCGGTCGATACGTTATCTTGTGCCGGAGCCGGTGGAGGCTTATATTACCGAACATCATTTGTACCAAAACGCATAAGGAGCCCGGATTATCGAACCTCAACAATTAGCCCGGACGGTGCAGGCGGCGCTGGAAGAGAAGCAGGGACAGGATATGGTCCTGCTCGATGTATCGGCGCTTTCCAACGTGACCGATTACTTTGTCATTGCCACCGGCAACAGTCCGCCGCACATCAAGGCGCTGGCGGACGAGGTGGTGCGCGCGTTGAAGCAGGCCGGCCTGCGCTGCCATCGCAAGGCCGGCACGCCGGAGAGCCAGTGGCTGGCGCTGGATTTCATTGATGTAGTGGTGCATCTGTTCACGGCCCGGACGCGGGTCTTTTACGCGCTGGAAGAGTTGTGGAGCGATGCCACCCGTCTCGAGTGAGGGCAGCTTGCCATGTGTTTGGCTATACCAGGCAAAGTGTTGGACGTGATTGATGACGATCCGGTTACGCGGACCGGGCGCGTCCAGTTCGGCGGAATAATCAAGAACGTCAACTTGGCCTGCGTACCCGAGGCGGCGATCGGGGATTACGTGATCGTCCATGTGGGTTTTGCCATCAGCCGACTTGACGAGGAAGAGGCGCGGCGCGTCTTTGCCTACTTGGACGAACTAGGCGAGTTGGACGAACTGGCCGTTTAGTGATGGTCGTTGATAAACCGGAACGAACCGTGCTGATGTACGCGCGGGGCGAAGTTGGACCAGACGGCGGCATCGAACTCACGATTGACGCCTTCCTCCCGCGCCACGCTGTGTGCCTGCACCGGGATGGAGGGTGCCGGAGGAGCGGCGGAACGCAGGGTTTGTGGCTCGGTTTGAATCGACGGCAGGCGGGTGGTGGCGGTTAGGTGCCAGCCGAGCAGCCCCAGCAGCATGGCGGCGGCGCTCACGCGCAGCGCCGGCCAAAGCGAAGCCGCTGACCACTTGGGTCGTGCAACCCATTCGTCCAGCGACTGCCGGATCGCCACCCGGCAACGGGCCGCCGCTTGTGAATCGGGGCGCTCATATCGCTTCAACGCCAGCAAACGAGCGAGCCGATCACTGCGTTCCCAGTAGGCGCGCAGCTCCGCATCGGCC
>SLLF01000320.1 GCA_007134175.1 Kiritimatiellia bacterium
CCGCTTTTTCTCGTCCTCCACTCAACAATATCGGGGTTTTCGAGGCCAATCGGGGGGATCGACATTAACCACCCTCTTTTCAGCCTCTATTCACGCACCTTTACAACAGCGCAATCGGCTCTCCCCAGCCGGTCCGGTATTGCCATGTGGCGCCACATTCGCTAGGTTGGTCCGCATCGTCTTGTCCGTTGGCCTGGCGCCAACGGATGTAAACCAAGGAGGAATCATGACGGCAGCGGGAAAATGTCCAGTAACAGGAATGCAGGGATCCACCCCAGCAGGGCGCGGTGCGACCAATCAGGATTGGTGGCCGGACCAAGTTAACCTTAAGATGCTGCACCAGCATTCGAGCCTGAGTGATCCGATGGATCCCGCATTCGACTACGCAGCGGCTTTTCAGTCGCTGGATTTGGCCGCCGTCAAACAGGATTTGTACGCCTTGATGACCGATTTCCAAGAGTGGTGGCCGGCCGACTACGGGCACTACGGACCGCTCTTTATCCGCATGGCCTGGCACAGCGCGGGCACCTATCGGATTGGGGATGGCCGCGGTGGCAGCGGGACAGGGGCCCAGCGGCTGGCCCCGCTGAACAGCTGGCCGGACAATGTGAATTTGGACAAGGCGCGACGCTTGCTGTGGCCCATCAAACAGAAATACGGCAGCCAGATTTCCTGGGCTGACCTGATGATCCTCGCGGGTAACTGTGCCTTGGAGTCGATGGGCTGTCCGACGTTCGGCTTTGCCGGAGGCCGGGAAGATGTCTGGGAACCGGAAGAGGATATCTACTGGGGCACGGAAACGGAATGGCTCGGTGACCAGCGCTACGCCGGCGACCGCGAGTTGGAAAATCCGCTGGCCGCCGTACAGATGGGATTGATCTATGTCAATCCGGAAGGTCCCAACGGAAACCCCGATCCCGTTGCTTCGGGCCGTGACGTGCGGGAGACGTTTGCCCGGATGGCGATGAATGACGAGGAAACCGTGGCGTTGGTTGCCGGTGGCCACACGTTCGGTAAATGCCATGGGGCCGGTGATGCCGCCCTGCTGGGCCGAGAACCGGAAGGGGCACCGCTTGAAGAGCAGGGACTGGGCTGGAAAAGTAGTTTCGGGTCGGGACGCGGCGGAGATGCGATCGGTAGCGGGATCGAAGGAGCTTGGAAGCCTCATCCGACGAAGTGGGACATGGGCTATCTCAACACGTTGTTCAAATACGAGTGGGAATTGGTCAAGAGTCCAGCCGGTGCCCACCAATGGCACGCCAGGGACGTGGCGGAAGAAGATCGAGTGGTCGATGCGCATGACCCCACCAAGACGCATCCTCCGATGATGACCACGGCGGATCTGTCGTTGCGTTTCGATCCGATCTATGAACCCATCGCCCGCCGCTTCCTGAGTGATCCTGCAGCCTTTGCGGACGCCTTTGCCCGGGCGTGGTTCAAGTTAACCCATCGCGATATGGGACCACGGACGCGCTATCTCGGCCCGGAAGTCCCGGCCGAGGAGCTGATCTGGCAGGATCCCGTGCCGGCGGTCGACCACCCGCTGGTTGAAGCGGCTGATATCGCCGAATTGAAGGGCGCCCTGCTGGCCACGGACCTGACGATTTCCCAGTTGGTCGCAACCGCTTGGGCGTCCGCCTCGACATTCCGCGGGTCCGACAAGCGCGGGGGCGCCAATGGCGCCCGGATCCGGTTGGCCCCCCAGAAGGACTGGGCCGTCAACGAACCCGCCCGGCTGCAGGAAGTACTGACGGTGCTGCAACAGGTGCGAAAAGCGTTCAATGATGCGCAGGGCGACGGGAAAAAAATATCGTTGGCCGATTGCATTGTGCTCGGTGGTTGTGCCGCGATCGAAGCGGCGGCCCGCCAGGCCGGCCATGAGGTGACGGTGCCGTTCACTCCGGGCCGCACCGATGCCACGGTAGCCCAAACGGACGAGGAGTCCTTCGGCCCTTTGGAACCGGTGGCGGACGGTTTTCGCAACTACACCAAGGCTACGTTCAGCATTGGTGCGGAACATCTGCTGGTCGACCGTGCCCAGTTGCTGACCTTGACCGCTCCGGAAATGACGGTGCTACTGGGCGGCCTGCGGGCATTGAACATCAATCACGCGCAAGCGCCGCACGGGGTGCTCACGAAGCGGCCCGGCCAGTTGACCAATGATTTCTTTGTCAACCTGCTGGACATGTCCACCGAATGGCAACCATCAAAGGAGGATTCCGCCATTTACGAAGGGCGTGACCGATCCACGGGCAAGGTCAAATGGACCGCGACGCGCGTCGATTTGGTCTTCGGGCACCATTCACAATTGCGCGCCATCGCGGAGGTTTACGCGTCCGAGGATGCGAACGGGAAATTCCTGCAGGACTTCGTCGCTGCTTGGCACAAGGTGATGCAAGCGGACCGCTTCGACTTGGTCCGCCGGTAAAGCAGGAATTAGAGGTGTGGTTCGACCTTCGCCTGCAATGCCGATTTGCTCATGGCGCCAACCATTTGCTCGGCTACCTGGCCCTCTTTCATGACCAGTAGCGTAGGAATAGAACGCACACTAAATTGACTGGCCAGCGAAGGGTGTTCATCGACATTGACTTTGGCAATGAGCGCTTTGTCTGCCCACTCCTCAGCCAACTGGTCGAGGACCGGTGCTATCGCTTTGCAGGGACCACACCATTCTGCCCAAAAATCAACCAAGACCGGCTGGCTGGCTTGCAGGACTTCGGTCTCCCAGTTCGAATCGGTTACGGTTATGATCTTGTCACTAGCCATATTGCTGAACTCCTTCCGCTCTTTTCAATAGTTTAGGTCGCTGTAATTTTCCGCGGCCTATTGTGGTGTCTGACGCGTGGTCGTTTCCTTACACGCCGGTTCTACGAAATGAACGGGACGCCGGGATACAGGGTGGCGGCCAGCACATAGACCAATAACAGGCTTACCAGTACGGCGATCAAGGCCACGGCGGCGAATGCGGGATGGACCTCATCGCCTACTTGGTCAATCTTGATGTCAGGCTTCCGGCCCGGCTTGGCCGCCTCCGCCGGCGCTCCGCCTGGAGTCGTGCGCGCGATATTTAACTTGCGCGGTCCTCCTCCGCTTGCATCAGGCCGCTTAATTCGAATCGTTTTACGCTGCGTAGGTGGTGCCGCAGCCACATCCTTGGGTAGATCGATGCGGGCGGTCTCGCTCTTGTCCACCGTCGCCAATGTATCCGCCTCCTCTTCCGATGCCTCATCGGCCGGTGGGCGCTGCAGTTTGACGGTGGCGACGCCCTCGTCTCCATCAGGCTCCGCGGCAGGGGGTTCCCCTTGTTCCTCCGAGAGTGCGATGGTTTGCTTTTTCAGTAGATCGCGCTGCTCTTCTGCTGAAATCGCTTCGTGCAAATCGATCTTGGCAGAGGAAGCCTTCTTTTCCTCATCCGCCGCAGCGGCACCCGCCTGCTTGGCCTGCTCAATGCGCGATGTGGCTTTCTTCTGCTGGTCATCAAGGACCACGCGCTGCGTGGCATTGAGCGCAGCCTTGTACAAATCTTCCAGCGACTCTTCGTTCAGATCGTCGATCTTAACCGTTTGCTGCTTCAGCCGCTGCGCCAAGGTTCGGGGCGGCGGTGTGGTCGTATCAGCTGCGGCGGACTCCTGCTCTTTCTTTTCCGCTTCCTTGTCCTGGTTGCCCTCTTCTTCTTTGGCGGCCCCGCCCAGCTTGATCACCGGTTTCTCTTCTTTGGCCGGTTCAGCGGCAGGCTTCTCCTCCGGGGGCGGCGGTGTGGTCGTATCAGCTGCGGCGGACTCCTGCTCTTTCTTTTCCGCTGCAGGCTTTTCCACTTCCTCGTCCTGGTTGCCCGCTTCTTCGGTGGTGGTACCGCCCAGTTTGATCAACGGCTTCTCTTCCTTGGCTGGTTCTTCGGCCGCTTGTTGCGGCTGAGGTTCGTCGGGCTGTTTCTCCTGTCGAGGAGCGTCGGATTCCGCGCTGCTCGTCGTTCCCGGCCGGGATAGCTCTTTCGGCAACTTCAATTTCAGCTTGGGTGGCGTGGTGCCGCTCTCCGCGCTTCCTATCCGGGACACCTTCTCGCTCGCAGGTGGCGCCGCGGGCGTATCCGACGAGTCTGTCTGGTCCAATTCCAGCGCCAATTTTATTTTGGGGGGTTCTTTCGAATCTGCGGGCCGATCACCATTTGTCATAGTACGTCTCCTCTCCATCTACCGGTTCACCATAATATCTAGGTCGGTAGGGGTCAAGCCAGTCTTGCAGCCATTCTCATTATGCGTCCACGCCCTAATGGGCGCGGCTACTGTTCTTCGAAATGGGTCAGATTCGCTCGTAGCCGCCGCCGTTAGGTGGTGGATGTTGCAACCCGTAGGTTCTGACACGGCCATAATGAGAATCGCTGCCAGTCTTGGGGGTTCTATCATTTTGCGGAACGTTCAGCAAGGGGTGTTTTTGTTGGCATCTTTGTTCGCATGACCGTAGGCTGTGGTCGCGTTCCGTTGTTCGGTTCTAGAAAGGAAACCATGGATATTGCTCCGCTCTACAAGATATTGTTGGTCTTTTTTGCCATGCTGGTGTTAATCCGCCTGAAGTGTCCCATGGGGTTGGCCATGGTGGTGGGTGGCCTGGTGCTGGCGCGTTGGGCCGGACGCAGCTGGGGCGTGGCCTGGAGTGATCTGCAGGTTTCACTCCTGGATCCTGAATTGTGGCTGTTGGTCATTATAATGGCACTGATCTTTGAGTACGGTCGCTATCTTTCCGAGGATCGCAACGCGCAGCTTATACTGCGGCTCGCGTCCGCGTGGGGCGGCCGCCACAGCCGGGCCGTAAGCTTGATGGCGTTGCCCGCCGTCATCGGCTTGATTCCTATGCCCGGCGGAGCCCTCTTTTCCGCGCCCCTAGTGGGGCAATTGACCCGCGATCCGTCGTTGTCGCCGGCCTGGAAGAGCGCAGTAAACTACTGGTTCCGTCATATTTGGGAGTATTGGTGGCCGGTCTATCCGGTCGTGATCGTAACCTTGTCGATATTCCCGCTGCCGCTGGGCCTTTTTATCGTGCTGCAGGTGCCGCTTAGCCTGGCGGCGGTTTTGAGTGGTTATTTTTTCCTGGTCCGGCCTCAAATCAACCGCCTATCCCTGGCTGAGCCAATCGACGAACCGGTGGCGAACGCCAAAGGGGCACGGGTCTTCTGGCCGTTATGGCTGGTCATCGCGGCCACGCTGCTGTTACCGCCGGTCCTTGGCGGGGTAATGGACGTCTCGCTGTCTGTGCGCAGGTTACTGGCTATGAGCCTCGGTCTGGGTGTGGGCCTGTTCGGTATCCTGCGGGATTCCGGGCCGCATGCCGGACGCAAATTTCTACGGCAATTGCGGGATCCAAAGGCGTTTAGCTTGATCGGGACGGTCGCGGGCGTAATGGTCTTCAAGACCATGCTTGAACGTTCCTCCCTATTGCCCGCCGCCGGCGAGCAGCTCATCGCTTCCGGTATCCCGCTGATATGGGTGGTAGCCTTGTTGCCGTTCATCGCGGGCTTGGTAACCGGCATTGCGATCGGTTTTGCCGGTATCGCCTTTCCGCTGTTAGCTGGTTTGGCGGCCTCCACGGCTACGGGATTGGCCCCGATTTCCACTATGGTACTGGGTTTTGCCTGTGGCTATGCGGGTATGATGTGTTCGCCCATCCATCTCTGCCTCGTGCTCACGCGCGGCTATTTCGGGAGCTCGTTAGCCGCTCTTTATCGTTATATTGTGCCTTGTGTCCTTCTCCCCGTGGCGACAGCCGTTGTCATGTACTGGGGACTGACCCGGTTTGGGTGGTGATGATCGCCACCCTTAACGCAGATTTCATCCGCGGCCCATGTGGTAGCCGCCCACGTTGGGGGCGGCTGCCGGGCCCGGCGTGCCCGTCTACAATCATGCATGCGCTTTTGTATCA
>SLLF01000071.1 GCA_007134175.1 Kiritimatiellia bacterium
CATCTCCAGCAAATACTGCCGCAGCCCCCAGCCGATCGCATCCTGCGCCGGACCCCGCTTCCCATCATTCTGTCCATCCCGCGCCCCACTCGGCACCGCCCACGCCCCCAGCTCACCCAGCCCAGGCACCACCTCACCCGGCGAAGGCCACTCCCGGATCATATAAACCCGGCCGCCCACCGCCCGAAACCAACCCATCACAAACGGCCTCCCACCCGGCGTAGGATCCAGCAACATCACCACCGGCCCCTGCTTCGGCAACGCCGACACCGGCAACACATGCACCCGCCGATCAAACCGCGGGAACTGCGCCGAATACCCCTTCCGCGCAAACCCATAAATCCGCCGCTCCACCTTCTCCCGCCCCGCATCACGCCACAGCTTCCACACCTGCAACGGATTCCCAAACGGATTATCCATCGGATGAAAAAACAACGCCCCCCACCCCTCCCGCGCGCACTTCATAAACCGCGGCATCGCCTCAAACACACGCCCATCATCACAGCGCCAACCCTTCGACAAATCACCCTGCGCCGGCTCACGCCACCAATTCAAACAATCCTCAGCCACCGACCAACGCCCATCCTCATGCGCCGCCGCCATCTCCGCCTCCGACCCAAACCCAAGCCCCCGCACCACATCCGGCTCACCGCCATCCTTCGGCAAAAAGAAACCCGGCGCCCACCGCACCGTCTCCGCGCCCTGCAACACCAACTGCACCGTCGCCGTCCACCCCATCACCGGCGTAAACGTCACCAACATCCGGCCCGAAAGCGTAGCAATCCGCGAAAGCAACGTCTCCAGCAAATCCGGCCCCACCAACTCATCACACCAAATCCACCAAACACTAGCCCCCTCATGTGCATGAAGCTGCTGCTGATAAAACCGAAACCCACAGCTCGACCCATTCGGCAAAATAAAATGATTCCCCCCAAACCCCGTCTGCTCCTTATACGTCAAATACTCAAGCCGCCGCCGCACATCCTTCCCCTTCAACTCACGCGGCAAATACTTAAACATCAACTTCTGCTGCTGCTCGATCGACACCGCCTCACTCTCATGGAAACACCACGCCGCCACATCAGCCCCACCCAGCATCAACTCCACCGAACGCTTCGCCGCCCGCTCACTCTTCCCGCTCCGATTCGCCCCCGTCACCAGCAACAAATCAAGCGGCCTCTTAACCCCCAGCGCCAGCCGCGTCCGCTCCGCCCAATCCTCCCACTTCAGCCCCGCGACCCGCTCCCAATCCACCGGCCCAGGCAACCCCTGCAACGCATCCGCCACACGCCAGATCGAAGGCTCCCAGCCATGCCGAAGCGGATCCTCCTTCTCCGCCGCAATCAACGCCGCCCGCTGCGCATGCATCCGCAGCGGGGAGGCCAGGTGAAGTCATGAGCGATGTCCTTATACGAACGGAAAACGTAAAGAAGCTGTATAAACTCATTGGCGAGGAAGTCTGGGCGTTGAAAGGCATCACCCTCGATATCTACCGCGGTGAATTCATCTCCATCATGGGCCCGTCCGGTTCGGGCAAATCCACTTTTTTCAACCAAATCGGGGCGTTGGACCGCCCCACGGCCGGCCGGGTGCTGTTCGATGGGCAGTCCATCTTCGACCTCTCCGAAAGCGAGCAGGCTTGGTTCCGCTGCAATAAAATCGGTTACATCTTCCAGACGTTCAACCTTATCCCGGTCATGAGCGCCTTGCAAAACGTCACGCTTCCGATGGTGTTCCAAGGCACGGACAAACAGACGGCGGCGGAACGGGGCCGGGCCATTCTGGAACGGGTAGGTCTGGGAAACCGCACGCACCACAAGCCGTTTGAGTTGTCGGGGGGCCAGCAGCAACGGGTGGCGATTGCCCGTTCGCTGGCGAACGAGCCGACCGTCATTCTTGCCGACGAACCGACCGGCAACCTTGACACCAAAACCGGCTCGGAAATTATCGACATCCTCAAGGCGCTGAACCGGGAGAACGGGGTGACCGTGATCTGTTCGACCCACGACCCCAAGATGCTGGCCGCTTCCGCGCGCGTTTGCTGGATCGAGGACGGCCAAATCAAAAGAGTCACGTCACCGGACGCCGTCAACCTGCACGAGTGAATTTAACCTCGTTTGCGGCCTGATCCGCGTACATCGTCGATGCCGATCCGGCTGCCGAACTTGATCTCAATAGCCACACCGCGTTGATCATCTTCCAGCACAAAGTCCACCTCATCGCCGCCACGCGGTAAACAAGATTGACCACGGTCGGCCCACGGGCTAAAAACCCATGCTCGCCCCACCATCCACAGGGAGCGTTACGCCGGTGATGAACCGGGCGGCCGGAGAAGAAAGATAGACCGCCGCCCAACCAATGTCCTCGGGCGTCCCGAACTGCGCCATGGGGGTGCGACTCAGGATTTTCCGCGCACGGGCTTCATCGCCTTCCAGCGCCTTTTTCAGAATGCGTGTTTCGATCCAACCCGGCGCAATCGCATTCACGCGCACGCCCTGCGACGAGACTTCGGTGGCGAGGGAGCGCATGTAGCCGATCAAGGCTGTTTTAGCCGCGGCATAGGCGGACACGTAGGGAATACCGAAGAGCCCCGCCATGGAGGACGTGAACAGAATATGTCCATGTGTGCGCCCCAGCATGCCCGGCAAGACGGCCTGCGTGAGCGCCTGCGCCGCCAGCACGTGCGTCTTCAAGACGAGCTCGAACGCGTCGGGGTCGGTCTCCACCGCCAGTTTCTTGAGATGAATGCCCGCATTGTTGACCAGGATGCTGACCGGCGTGTCCGTGCAACGCTCTGCCGCGCTCACCAAATCCGCCGCGCGGTCCAGTTCCGTCACGTCATGCGCCACAGCATGGGCCATCGGGCCTAGTTCCCGCACGGCCTGCTGCAGCGTGGATTCCGTCCGGCCGACCAGTATCACCCTGGCGCCTGTCGCCACCATACAGTGAGCCATGCCGAGTCCAAGCCCGGTCCCGCCGCCCGTAATGAGTGCGGTTTGTCCGTCCAGCGCAAAAGGATTAGCGGTTATCATGTTGCCGTTATCCCAACGGGGTTAGCCGGTCCTCTTTGAATGCAAACCCCCAGCCCGGCCCCGGATTGGGATAGGCGTAGCCATTCTCCATGCGGATGGGCCGCGTAATGAGATCGTCCACCCAATCGAACGATTCCGCCCCGCACGCGTTGGGCACGGTGGCCAGCAGCGGCACGTCATACTCCTTGTAGTAATGCGGGAGTACCGGGATATGGTGCGCCTGTGCCAATGCGGCGGAAGCCCGCCACGCTTCTACGCTGCCCAAACGCAGAATGTCGGGTTGCCACAGGTCGATTGCCTCGCGTCGAATCAGTTCCCGCAGTGCCACGGTATCAAACTCGCGTTCACCCATGGCAAGCGACAGGCCTGCCTGTCGCCGCAGATGCGCATAACCGTCAAAGTCCGTGTGAGCAATCGGTTCCTCGAACCAGGAAATTCCCAGCGACTTGGCCGCCTCGGCCAGCCGCAAGGCGTTGGCCACCGTCATGCCTTGGTTGGCGTCCATCATGATGTTCACCTGCGGCCCTACCATCTCCCGGACCCTGGCCAGCCGTTCGACATCCGCTTCCAATTCCGGCGACCCCACTTTAATCTTCACAGCGCTGAATCCGCGGGCGACGTAACGCGAAACCTCATCCAGCAATTCGGGCATGGAATACGACAACCAGCCACCGCTGCCGTACAGCGGCACGCGGTCATGGCATACGCCGAACAGACGCCATATCGGCTGGCCCAGCGTCTTGCCCCAGGCATCCCACATGGCCAGATTGATGGAGCCCAGCGCCCAGCGATGGATACCGGCGTGGCCAAAATATTCCGCCTCGCGCTCGTACTGCGCTATAAAACGTCCGGGTGCGGTGACGTCCGCGCTCAAGGCCAATTCGCGGATGTCGCGCAGCGCACCGGCGATGGTGTGGGGCGAATAGTGGAAGGAGAGGAGGTAGGCCTCGCCGATCACACCGGATTCCAGCGTGATGCGCGTGACTACAAAGGCGATTTCCGAAATGTGATGCGTTGCATCGGCAATAGGCTGCGTGCATGGCGACACGGCTTTGAAATAACTGATATCGCGAATCTGATGAACGTTTTCCATTTCCCCCCGGGATCTATGCGCTGTCCTGTTTGATCGGCAAATATAGTTTTTTATGAGCCAATAATAACGGCACAGCCAATAACTTAAAGGCCTTGCAGCCTAACCGTAAAGCCTCTTGTTTTTAACACGTTAATGTGGAGCCAGCTGTCGGACTCGAACCGACGACCTGCTGATTACAAATCAGCTGCTCTACCAACTGAGCTAAGCTGGCGGGGATACGGGGAACGGATGACACCGTCACCTTTTTGGTACCATAATGACTTGCACCCCGTTTGACAATTTAAGAGTGAGGGGCTTTTGCTCGTTCACCACTGGTCGCGGGTAGGACACCAGCGGCGTACACAGCAGTCGGCGCATTGCGGTTTTCGCGCCGTGCAGCAGCGACGGCCGTGAAAGACGATGGCGTGCGAAAAATGGCCCCATTGCGGGCGCGGCAGAATTGGCTGCAGCTCGAATTCGATCTTGACCGGATCGCGCTGCCGGGTGAATCCGAGGCGGTTAGCCAGTCGAATCATGTGCGTGTCAACCACAATGCCGGGCTGGCCAAAAGCCGAGACCATGATGACGTTGGCCGTCTTGCGGCCAATGCCGGGCAGGGTGACCAAGGCATCGAAGTCATTAGGCACATTCCCGCCAAACCGCTCCACCAGTTGCTGCCCCAGCGCGATGATGTTGCGGGCCTTGTTGCGGAAAAAACCGGTGGAATGGATTCCCGCTTCCAGTTCCGCCGGTTTGGCCGCCGCCCAATCCGCAGCCGTGCGGTACTTGGCAAACAGGGCGGGGGTCACTTGATTGACCCGCTTGTCGGTGCACTGCGCGGACAGGATGCACCCAATTGTCAATTCCAGCGGATTGGTGTGCGTCAGCTCGCAATGGGCATCCGGGTACGCCCGGCGCAAGGCCCGCAGCACGCGACCCCCGCGCGCTTTCCGTTTGGACAGTGATTCTTTCATAGTCGGCTGAGTATAAGGCCAGCCCGGCAAATAACAAAAAATAAAATAGTTACGGAAAAGTCAGGTGCTCGTTTCCTTAAGGGTACAGAAGGCATGGAATCGATAGGGATCGATTCAGGCGGTAGTAACCAACACATAACGGAAGGGAGATTAATCATGCATTCTATGAACCATGTATTCCTGATGGGCAACTTGACGCGTGACCCGGCCTTGAAGCGTCTGCCGTCCGGGGTGGCGGTCAGCGATTTAGGGCTGGCCGTGTCGGAGAACTATAAGGACAAGGAAGGCAAGGTGACCGAGCGCACCGACTTCTTTGAAATCGTCGCGTGGGGACGCCAGGCCGAGACCTGTGCCGAATACCTCAAGAAGGGATCACCGGTACTGGTTGAGGGCAAACTCCAGCTGGATCAGTGGGAAACGGAACAAGGCGAAAAGCGCAGCCGGACCCGCGTCCGCGCCCAGCGTATCCAGTTCCTGCACCGGGGGGGCAACGGTCAGAAACCAGACGATACGGCTAAACGAGCGTCGGCCGACCAATCCGAGCCGGCCTTGGAAGAGGAGCCGTTCTGATGAACAACGCCACCCATACCACCACTGGACGGTCGGCCCCGTATCGGGGCCGATCGCTGGAGCTTTACCATCCGAATCCGCGTGGCAACGGGAGTGCCTTACGGCTGGAACCCCGTGTGAATGGTACCGACGAAGAGCGCTACAACTGCTTCTTCCTCGAATTCGCCAGCCAGAAATCCGTCGCTGATCGCAGCAACGGGGTGGCCCACGCCACGTTTGACTGGGCCAACAAGATCACGGTCAAGTTGGGGTTTCTTGATGTCA
>SLLF01000193.1 GCA_007134175.1 Kiritimatiellia bacterium
AGCAGCGCGAGATTGACTTGGCCCGCCACTATGCGGCCGGTTTTGAACAGGTTAAACGCGACTCGCACGACGTGCAGGAACTAAAGCTTTTACAAACGGATATCGAACGCCTGCTACGGCATCTGGAACGTCTTGACCAGGCCCGCACGGTAATCCCCGCGTTATGGCAGGCCATCGGACAGGTGTACACCGACCAGCGGGCTGCGCTCGACCGGCAGGAGTCCGCGCTGCTGGATGCCTGCCAAGCCATTGAACAGGAGCAAACCGAATTACGGACACAGATCAATGCGGCGCATGCCGAACGGCTTGATCTGGCAGGCCGGGGAGCGTTGCTCCAGGATAAGTTTAGCAGTATGGAAGCACAGCGACAACGGTTTGAGGGGTTTGTACCGGATTGGGCACGGCAACGGCAGGCCTCCGTGCGCGCCCGCCAGGAGGAGTTGATCGTAAAGCTGAAGAACGCCGCTGACGAACCTGTTGACGAGGTGCGGGCACGCCTGCGAGCCACCGAGCAGCAATTGGTGTCGAAGCAAGCTCAGTTAGAGAATCTGGCCCATGCCGCCGTAAATCATCTCCGCAAGTTGCTCAGTGACGAAGAAATCAGCGACGCGTTTTCCGTCATGAATCCGGAGATACTGAAGCTTCCGGTCAACACGGACAAGCCGGGGCTACAGCTTTCCGACGAAGATGCCGCAGCCAACGTCATTCGAGAATTACTCCGGCATCGGGACGGTCAAGCCATGAAGGTGCGCGGCGTGGAGATCGATCTCAAGGCCCTGCAACCGCCGGACTTGGCCACCTACCATAATCCCGAGCAGATCCAGCGTGATATCAGCGGGCTGGAACGGGAAGTGCAACGCTATGCCGCTATACTGGAGGCAGCCGAACAGGCGGAGTCCTTGCGGTCGGAAAAAGAGGCGCTCGACGACGAATGGGCCAAACTGGTGCAGGACCTCGACGCCTACGATGCGTTTCGCGCCGCGCTGGATCAAGAAACCACATGGAAAAATGAACAGGCGGAATTGCAGGCGCGCGAGCAGGCGCTGACCAGTCAGATTGCTGCGTATGAAGAGCGGCGGAACGAACTGACGGAGGCCAGTCAAGGCAATCGGGCCGAGCGCGCCGAGATAGAGCGCCAGCGCAACACGCTCCAGACACAAAGCCGGGCTCTCCCGCCGCCTACCGAGACATGGCCGTTCGTGCCGCTCGATGATTGTCCAACCGACTGGGATGAGTTGGGCACACGCTACCGTAAAGCCCATGCGGAAGAGCAACAACAAGCCGAGCAAGTGAGTGAGCTGCTGGATGCCATTGAACGACGAACGTACGGGCGGTACGTGCGTTCGAATGAGGCCGACACCATTCAGGCGCTACGTGATGAGATCGCCAGTATTCCGCAGCGGGAGACCGCCGTTGAGGAGATGTGGAAAGGGATCGCGGTAGGCATCAAGAAGGATTTGCAGAATATCGGGCGGGATTTGGAAACGCTCAAGGGACTGGTATCAAACGTCAACCGCCGATTGGCGTCCGTTAAGATATCGAACCTGGCATCGTTACGTCTCTTGATCGAGGAATGGCCCCAGTGGGTTAAATTGATTCGGGAAATCACCGTTGACGACGAGCTGCCACTGTTTAGCAATCCCGCAGCCGCCGATGAAGCCCTGGCCGGGATTGGCCGCCTCTTGTCCGACCACCCCAAGGTGGACTTGAAAGACCTCTTCAACCTCTCCTTTGAAGTGGGCACACTCGACGGCAAAACCTATCGGCACGCGCATTTGGACACCATCGAGTCGAATGGAACGACCATGGCAATCAAGGTTCTGGTGAATTTGGTACTGCTGCGCGGGCTGCTGGGCGTAGCCGAGGTACAGATTCCTTTTTACCTGGACGAGTGTTCCAGTCTGGACGAAGGGAATTTGAAAGCGATCGTCCTAGCCGCCCGCCAAATGGGTTTTGTTGCGGTACTGGCCAGTCCTGACGCCATGGACGCGGCCGACAAGCTCTATTTTATCGAGGAACAAGCGGACGGGCGAGTGGTATTGGACCCGCGCACGGCCATGGTGCGCATTCAGCGGGATCCGGAGACCGTCGAGGAGCCCCCCGATGCCTGACGCCTTTGCACGGTTGCTGCAGCGTCTTGCCGCCGAAGGCGGCGCCCCGCGCTCACAGTTCAGTGAGCGGTCGATGCAGAACTTGCAGAGCCTCTTCGATTCCGGTGCATTGTGCCTGGTCCGGCGTGGTGGCGGGTTCGTGGTTGAGGTCCGGCACGCCGAAACCTTGGCGGCCTTCTACCGCCAGCGATACCCCTCCGCTGACCAAGTGTTGGTGGGGCCGCCACGCGCCCGGGCGGTCGGCACGCTACGGAACGCCAAGCGCGCTGGGCGCACCGATCAAGAACCCCTACTGGTCCGCGCCCTGGAACCGGTCACCTGCAGCCGGGATGGTGTAGACTACGACCTGCAGGACGCCACCGTAAAAACCGGTGCCGTCTGTCTAATGCTAGAGGACGGTCGATTCTGGACACTGACGGCGCAGGTGGCCCTGGTCGAGAACTTGGAGTGTTTCCTGCACTTCGAGCAGATGGGGGTGTCCGCCACGGTTGCCCTGTACACGTCCGGACGGATGTCGGACTTGGCGTTGCGCTGGATCGGTTCCGCCGAGATGTCCCAATGCCAATTTACGCACTGCGGTGATTATGACCCAGTCGGTCTGGACGAGTATCTCCGGCTGAAAGCCGTGCTGGGTAACCGGGTGCGGCTTCACATTCCGGAAAAGTTGCGCCACCTGATTGCAACCTATGGGCGACATGATCTGCTCCGCGACTCCGAGGCGATTCTGCGACGGCTACGCGCATTACCCGATCCCGACGTGCGCCACGTGGTCACCGCCCTCGACGCAACCGGCTGCGGATTAGAACAGGAGATTCTTCTGCTGGAACATGCGTGAATCCCGCCGCGGGTAAGTGGGGGCGATTAAGCGTATCCGGTTAAGTGTTTCATCGGCCGTAATCGTCGCCCGTACGCGTTGACCGTCCTGCTGGAGGGTGGCGTGGCGCACCGTAGCCTCGCGAGGGCGGGAGCACTGCGACGCCGATACCCCCCGCCGGTTTCCAAGGCCTGGAAAACACCCCTTAAATGCGTTCCAAGGCTTGGAAAGTACCGCTAAGCGTCGTCCTTTCTCTCACGCCCTCTCAAACTGTGACAACGGTCACTGGCCGGACTGAAACCTCACGCCGCAGGCCCGGCTGATGCCCATTGACGAACATGTGAACGTCTTGTATGATTTAATCAGATAATCAGATTTGGGGTTAATCATGACAACGATGACGGCAACCGAATTGGCCAGGAACTTGAGCACGGTGCTTGACCGGCTTGAGTACGGAAATGAAGAGTTTATTGTGACGCGAAGCCGCCACCCGGTGGCGCGATTAGTGCCTGGGGCAGCGCGCATGACCGCGATGGAGGCGTTTGCCGATCTCTTCGGCGCTATCAGCGAGGACGAAGGCGCGGATTGGCTTAATGATTGCGCAGCGGCGGATCGTTCGGCTCGCGAGGACTTGAGGGATCCATGGGCGTGATCGTTGATACATCGGTGTGGATCGATGTCGAGCGTAAGGTCTTGACGCATGTTGAGGTCGCGGAACGCATCGACAATGATCACGTCTATCTTGCACCCCAAGTGGTGGCCGAGTTGCAGTATGGCGTGGAGCGTGCCGCCACACCGGCCCAGAGAGAGCGACGACACAGTGCGCTGGCCAAAATTAGACGCAAGCCATGTCTGATCGTCGATCGTGACACAGGTGAATGCTTCGGAAGGATCTCGGCACAGCTTGATCAGGCAGGCACACCGGCCACTCACCGCATACACGACCTCTGGATCGCCGCCCTAGCCATCCAGCACGGCTATCGTGTTTCGACGCGCAACGCGAACGATTTTCGCGACATTCCCGGCCTTGATTTCATCGTGATCTGATGCCGCCTCTTCGCCGTATCGATGGCGGAGGTGTTTGAACGGCTTACGGTCGATAACGCCAAATCGTTGGCACTACACGCAAACCAAATAAGGCGGCGCATCATTCAACATTTTCTTCACCTTAATTCGCCACTTGCCAGTTGCCATGCAGTTTGGTTGATACTTCAGGAATGAGCACGCAAGCGATTATACTGGTCCTGATTTCGGCATGTCTGCATTCCGCTTGGAATCTGTTTTCCAAGTCCAGCGGTGACCCTATATCGTTTTTGCTGCGGGCACTGGGGTTTTCTGCCGTGGTCTACGCCCCGCTGTTTGCATGGATGCAGCTCAACGCAAACTACACGCCGCAAACCGCGGGGCTGCTGCTGGGCTCCGGCATGCTGACCGGATTGTACTTTTTCTGCCTGAGCAAGGCCTATCATCACGGACAAGTATCAATCGCCTATCCGATCGCCCGCGCATTCCCTATTCTGGTCGTGATGTTCGGAGGGTTGTTCCTCAGGGAGTTTCCAAGTCTGCAGGGACTGGTGGGCGTCGTCTGCATTGTGGGCGGATGCTTCGTGCTACCGTGGCGCCGGTTTGTTCTGGGGCCCGAGGGCTTCTGTCCGGCACACTATCGGAATCGCAGCGTGGCCTGGGCCGTGGCGGCCGCCCTGTGCACGGCGGGGTTTTCGTTGCTCGACAAGGTGGCCGCCTCGGTTATGGCAGAGGCGGAAGGGTTTACGTTCTGGGACAAAGTCAACTACGTCTACCTGCAGAACTTCATCGCCTGGCTCACCGCAATGGCCTGCATCAAGGCGGTCCGCTATCCGATCATCCGCGTGGCCAGAAAGCGGGCCTTCGCGTGCGGGGTGATCTTCCTGCTCTCTTACACCCTGATTCTCATGGCCCTTGCCACCGACCCGGTGGCCTATGTAGTCAGCTTCCGGCAACTCAGCATCGTGCTGGCGACCCTGGTGGCGATGTGGTGGATCGAGCGAGACTTCACCTGGCCCCGATTTTGTGGAGTCACGGCTATTTTTATCGGTGTGGTTTTAATCGGCCTGGCCTGAATCCGCCCGCACCGGCTGGCCCCAACGTGACCAGCTACAGCAGACAGGGTTGATCCGACCATCCGTGGTTAAAATATGCTTCGAATGATGAAGGCCATTCTAGCCGATATTACGACCCTGCAGGTTGATGCGATTGTGAACGCGGCGAATAGCTCGTTGCTGGGCGGGGGCGGCGTGTACGGCTACCCCATGGAAGCGCCCCCCGCATTGCCGTCGAAACCGTGCCCTATAATCTGTCCCAACACGACACCCCGCTCGATGTGACCTTCTGTTGCTTCTCGGATCGTGATTGGGCGGTCTATCGCCAGATTCTGAAATGTCATTGATGCTGAGTTGAACCATACGGTTGCCCATCATTCGGATAATGGTGGAATATGGCGCACGATGCAGCCGGCAACTGTCGGGCATGCAGCGGGTCTATGAATACCTTTGGGCCCGTGCTAGTGGCCGGTCGGCTCAGTGATGGATCGCGGCTTGCTCGGGCAGGGCGCGTCCACAGTATTTGCAATAGTGGGCGTCGGCATCGTGGTCGGCCGCTCCGCATTCCAGGCAGCTCACAGCGGGCCTGCGACTATGGCGGCGCGCCCGGTGGTATTCTGAGCCGATGATACCGGTCGGTACCGCGATGATGCTGTACCCGAGGATCATGACCAACGAGGCTAACATTTGGCCAAGGGCGGTCTGTGGCGAGATATCGCCATAGCCCACGGTGGTCAAGGTTACAATGCCCCAATACATGCTCCGCGGAATACTGGTAAATCCATTTTCCGGCCCCTCGACCAGGTACATCAACGATCCGATTATGACCACCAAACAGAGGACCATGAACAGAAACACCATGATCTTCTGGCGGGACGCTTTTAAGGCCGA
>SLLF01000059.1 GCA_007134175.1 Kiritimatiellia bacterium
CCCGGGCCGGATCGAGACGGGTTGCCTCTGCCGCGTCCGCCGCCGCCTGGAAGAGGTCGGCGGCTTCCGCGAACGCTTCTGCCTCATACGCGGTCCGGCCCTGTTCCATCAGGGCGCGCGCCTCGCCGCTCCATACCGGCTGCCCGCCGACAAGCGTGGTGCCGAGCAGCATCAGTCCCACCGCCGCTGGGCGGGGTCGGCGGAAGAACCATCGCCGGGCGGGCGGTGGCTGGCTACGATTCCAGAAGGCCTCGAGCAAGAGGAGCAACAAGGCCGCACCGAGGAACCACGCATACCGGTCCTCGTGTTCCAGAACGAGCTGGGTATCCAGTTCCGTGCGTTGCAAGGGGGCGATGCCCTCGCGATAAATATCCTCCAAGCCGAACCGGCCCGGCGTGGCACGCACGTACATACCCCCCGTTCGAGCCGCGAGCCGTTCCAGTGTTTCTTCGTGCAGGCGGGTGCGGACGATGTTGCCCGCGCGATCACGCAAGAAGGTCAGGCGTCCGCGCTCGTCGGATATCGGGATCAGGTCGCCTTCGGGCGTACCGACGCCGACGGCAAACACGCGGATGTTGCGGCGGCGCAGCTCGTTGACCAGCCGTAACGGATCGCCCTCATGGTCTTCGCCGTCGGTGATCAGGAGGATTGCGCGGTCCGCCAGCAGATGGTCGTCAAAGGCATTGATCGCGCGGCGCAGCGCCTGCTCAATGGCCGTGCCGCCGCGCGGGATGATGCCCGGATAGACATCGTCCAGCAGCATCAGGAAGGCGCTGTAATCGGCGGTGAACGGGCAATAGATGTAGCTGGAGCCGGCAAACGGGATCAAGCCGATCCGGTCACCGCGCAGTTGCTGGGTCAGCTCGCGCAGTCCCAATTTTGCGCGGTCCAGCCGATTGGGCCGGATGTCCTCGGCGCGCATGCTGTTGGAGGTGTCGAGAACGACCATGATGTCGAGGCCCATATGCTCGACCTCAATCCAGCGTTCACCCCATTGGGGCCGGGCCAGGGCCAGCAGCGCCAGCGTCAAAGCGGCCAGACCGAACGCGGCGCGACGGCGACGGAGCCTCCGTGCGCGGTCCGCTTCCGGGTCCCTCGCCCACACCGCCGGGTCGAGCAACTGATGCAACTGGCGTTGGCGATAGCGGGCCAGCCCGTAAAGGAGCGCGCCGATCACCGGCACCACCCACAGGGCGTGCAACCATTCCGGTTGACCCCACTGCATCACGACCACCTCCCCAGCCGTGCCAGGCCGAGCAGTCGTTCCAGCGTCAGCAAGCCGACGGCCCACCAAAGGAAAGGCATGAAGCGTTCCTCGAAGCGCGTATACTCGTCCACTTCGATTTCCGTGCGTTCCAGCTCGTCAATCTCGTCGTATATGCGTTGCAGGGCTTCCGTGTCGTTGGCATGAAAGTATTGGCCCCCGGTGATGTCCGCGATGCGTTGCAACTGCGCTTCATCGAAAACCGCCAGTCGTTGGACATAGCGGGTGCGGCCGAACGGGTCGCGTGCCGGGAACGGGGCGTAGTCTTGGGTGCCGGCGCCGATGGCGTGGACCCGCACACCGAGCGCGGCAGCGGCGCGGGCGGCGTTTTCCGGGGAAATGTTGCCGGTGTTGTTGACCCCGTCGGTCAACAGCACGATGACCTTGCTTTCCGCTTCGCTGTCGCGCAGGCGGTTCAGGCCGGAGGCGATGGCGGAACCGATGGCGGTGCCGTCCTGTACCATGGCAATTTCGATGCGGCCCACCTGCTGCTGCAGCCAGCCGTGGTCAAAGGTCAGCGGAGCCATGACAAACGGCACACCGGCAAAGGCGATCACGGCGATGCGGTCGTTGCGCCGCATCCGGATAAATTCCTGTGCCGCGTGCACGCAAACCTCCATCCGATTCACGCGGCGTCCGTCCAGATAGAAATCTTCCGCCAGCATGGAGGAAGAGACATCAATCAGCAGGACCATATCGATGGCTTCGCGCCGCACGCGGCGTTCGTCGATGCCGCGTTGCGGGCGGGCCAGTGCGGCCACGAGCAGCAGCAGGCCGGCGACGTAGAGGATCGGTGGAAGAAAACGTGCCCGCACCACCCAGGATTTGGGCAGTTGCTGCAGGGCTTGGCCGTCACTAAAGCGTAATGGGCGCTGGCGGCGTGGGGCGAAACGCCAGTAGCAAAACAACGGCACCAAGCTCGCCAGCAACCCCATCCATGGCCATGCCCAGATCATGCGGTGGCCCTCCGTGCCGCATCGGCACCTGGTTCCGTGTCCCGGATCAACCGCTCGGCGGCTCCGAAGGCGGCCTGCATGGCGGAGGCGTCCGGTTTGAACCGGGCGAATTTTACCAAGTCGCTTTGCGTGAGGAAACCGGTTACCAGGGCTTGTACCTCGTCGTGCAGCACCTTTGCGCTGGCGGCCTCGCGGATGAACTCTTCCGTCGTCAGTTCCGGAGCGCGCAGGCCGAACCGATCTTCCAGGTAGCGGCGGATAATGGCCGACAGCTCGACGTAGAATGGCTCGACGGCACCCTGTTCGATATAGCGTTGTGCGCGCAAGCGGCGCAACGCGTCCCAAGCCACTTCATGGGCGGGTGGTGGCGGCGGCGTTGGCGGGGGCCGTCGTGGTCGCGCACTCCACCAGGCCAAGGCCATGCCCAGCAGCACCGCCGCCAGCGCGATGCCGCCGAATACCCGGACCCAGCGCGGCACGCGCGCCGGCCAATCCCACAGGCCGCGCAACGGGGCGGGTACATCAGCGGTGCCCGGATCCCGCACCGATTCAACGGTCAAGCTGTAGGATGGAAACGGCTGGCTGACCGTTTCGCGGGCGTTGTTGGTCTGTACGAAATGGACGGTGCCGGTTCCCAGCGGATGCGGGCCGATACGGAACGCCGTGAGGGTGTAATCATGTACGGTCTGCTGGCGTTCCGCGTCCAGCTCGCGCCGACCGACGCGACGGTCTCGAACGGTAAGTGTCTCCACGTCGCCCAAGTCCGGCAGGTCCGCCACCGTGTCAACCGGGTGCGTGGCGATGATCCTGACGCGCACCGGGTCGCCGACCGTGATCCGGTTGGTTTCGATCATCACCCCCACGTGATAGCGCTCGCCGGGAGCGGGCCACGCGGGCTCTGCGGCAGGCCGACAGCCGACGAAAAAGAACGCTGCCAGGCTCCACACGAGGCAATACAGTGCCGCCCGCCACAGGCTTTTGTTTGCGTCTTGCGGAAAAAGATGATGCCCAAAAGCGTGCATGCCTGTATCCGGGCACGCTGGGCCCGGCAGCCGCCCCCATCGTGGGCGGCTACAGCGTAGGTTGCGGATGAAATCTGCCTTGGGAAACTGACCGATTGTCTGGTTCATGACCGGCTCATCCGTTGTTCGCGCTGCCGGAAAAAGCGGATCAGGGCGCGTTCGTACTCTTCACCAGCGTATACCTCTATAGCATCGATACCACATTGGCGCAGCTCTTCCAGCGTTTGCTGGCGCCGCGCCAATTGCCGGGCGGCCAACCGACGGCGGGTGGGCCGGTGGGAGGTGTCCACCCAGTAGCGCGCGCCGCTTTCCGCGTCTTCCCATTCGACCAGTCCGGCCTGCGGCCAGGCTTGTTCGCGCTTGTCGCCGACCAGCAACGCGATCAGGTCGTGGCGGCGCGCGGTTATGGCCAACGGCTTGCGTAGCGGCTCCCGCACGATGAAGTCACTGATCAGGAAGGTTACCACGCGCCGGGGCATAACATGGTTGAGAAAATCCAGTGCCGGGCGCAGTGCCGTGGTACGGTGGCGCGGCTGGAACGAAAGCACGTCGCGGATCAGGCGCAGCACGTGGGCCGTCCCTTTGCGTGGCGGTACGTAATGCTCAACCTCGTCCGTGAAGAGCAGCAAGCCGACGCGGTCGTTGTTCAGCGTGGCGGAGAAGGCCAGCACAGCGGCCAGTTCCGCCGCTAGATCCTTTTTCAACTGCGGCGTGCTGCCGAAGTCGTGCGAGGCGCTGACATCGACCGCCAGCAGCACGGTCATCTCGCGTTCTTCCACGAATTTCTTGATGTAAGGGTGTCCCATGCGCGCGGTGACGTTCCAGTCGATCGCCCGGATATCGTCGCCCGGCACATATTCCCGCACTTCATGGAACTCCATACCCTGGCCCTTGAAGACGCTGTGGTAATGCCCCGTCAGGTGGTCGGACACCCGGTGCCGCGTCCGGATTTGGATACGGCGGACTTTCTTCAATAGCTCCTTGGAGATCATCAGGGAACCGGTAATTCGTTCAGTATCCGTTGGATGATCGCGTCCGAATCCAATTCCTCCGCCTCGGCCTCGTAGGAAACCATCACGCGGTGGCGCAGGATGTCCGGCGCTATTGATTTCACGTCCTGCGGCGTGACATAGCCGCGCCCTTGCAGGAAGGCGTGGGCGCGGGCGCCGATGGTGAGGTAGATCGTTGCGCGCGGCGAGGCGCCGTAGCGCAAGTAGTCGCCCAGTTCCAATTGGTAGCGTTCCGGTTCGCGCGTGGCAAAGACGATGTGGAGGATATAATCCTTGATCTTGTCGTCCACATAGAGGCGGTCCACTACCTGGCGGGCCTGCAGTAGCGTGTCGGTCTTGACCACCGGTTGCGTGGTGGCGATCGGCTGGGTGGTGGCCATCGTCTCCAGGATCGCCCGCTCTTCCGTGATGGAGGGGTAGGTGATGCGGCATTTAAGCATGAAGCGGTCGACCTGGGCTTCCGGTAAAGGGTAGGTCCCTTCCTGCTCGATCGGATTTTCCGTGGCCATGACGAGGAACGGGTCCGGCAGGACGAACGTCTCCGCCCCGATCGTGACTTGACGTTCCTGCATCGCCTCCAGCAAGGCGCTTTGGACCTTAGCCGGGGCGCGGTTGACCTCATCGGCCAGCACGATGTTGGCAAAGACGGGCCCCTGTTTGATGTGGAAGGTCCCTTCCTTGGGGTTGTAGATTTGCGTGCCGATCAAATCCGCCGGCAGCAGGTCGGGCGTGAACTGGATCCGCTGGAAAGTGGTGTCGAGGCAGGCGGCCAGTGTCTTGACTGATAAGGTCTTGGCCAGGCCCGGAACCCCTTCCAGCAGCAGGTGGCCGTTGGCCAGCAGCCCGATGATCAGCCGGTCCACCAGGTACTGTTGTCCGACAATCACCTTCTTCATTTCAGCCTGAAGGGTGGGGATAAAAGCGCCGGCCTCCTTCACACGCGCATTCAGTTGTTCAATTGACAATTGTTCTAAATTCATAACGTCTGTCCTTGGTTAAGTGGGGTGCTGTCCCCTAATCACGGCAAGCTAGATCATAGACCTTCTCGCCATAGCGACGGTTCAATTTTTTCAGTAGACTCCCGCCACCGGCGCCGGAAAGAGCGGGACACGGGCGGAGTTTGCCGCTACTCTGGTGGGCATGCAGCCATTCATCAAGCGTATTCGGGTCCGCTCGCAACCCAAGCGGACGGTGGACATCACGGACGAGCTGGCGGCTACGCTGGCGGAAAGTGGACGGACCAATGGGTTGCTGACGGTCTTTGGCCGACACACCAGCTGCAGCCTCGTGATTATGGAGAACGCCGACCCGTCGGCCCGGCATGACCTCGAGGAATTCATCGACCGGTTAGTGCCGGCAGATGATCCGCATTACACGCATACCTTGGAGGGGCCGGACGATATGCCAAGCCACATCAAGATGGCGCTTACCCGCACGAGCGAGGTAATCCCATTCGAAGATGGCGCCTTACTCCTCGGTACGTGGCAAGGCGTATTCCTGTGGGAACACCGCTCCCGCTCGCATACCCGCGAGCTGGTGGTGCATATCGGTTAAGCCAACTTAACAAGCGGATGGTCTTCTGTCTCTCATGTGTTTCCATGAAGCGTCGCGGCACAACCCGCGACGCTTCGCTAA
>SLLF01000108.1 GCA_007134175.1 Kiritimatiellia bacterium
CACGCGAGAGCCCGTGCTCCTGCAACCAGCCGGCGTTGTTCAGCTTCGACTGGTACTTGACCCCCGTATCGCAGAGGATGGTGACGATGACCTGCCCCGGACCGTGTTCCAGCGCCTGACGCACCGCCCCCGCCACATTGATCCCGCTGGATAGGCCGAGGAACAACCCCTCGTCGCGCGTGAGGTGGTCGACAACGGTTAACGCGGTCTGATCCTCGATCTTGTAGGCGTAGTCCACCGGGACATCCTCGAGATTGGCCGTGACCCGTGATTGACCGATCCCCTCCGCCACCGAATCACCGTCACTGGCCTCGGTTTCCCCACAATTGAACCAATTCCACATCGCCGCGCCACAGGGATCGGCACAGACCATCTTCACATCGGGCTTGGCCCTTTTCAGGGCACGAGCCACCCCGCCGAGGGTGCCGCCCGATCCAACAGCCGCCACGAAAGCGGTGACCTCGCCGTACGTCTGCTCGAAGATTTCCGGGCCGGTGGTCTTTTCGTGGTAATCGCGATTGGCCACGTTATCGAACTGGTTCGCCCAAAAACAGCCCGGCTGCTCCCCCATACGCTGCGAGATATGCACGTAGTGATCGGGATCCTTATAGGGTTTCGCCGGCACGGGTATCACTTCGGCACCCAAATTCCGCAACACGTCCATCTTCTCCTGCGACTGCGTCTCGGGGATGACAATCTTGAGTGAATAGCCGCGGGCCAGGCCGACCACGGCCAAACCAATCCCGGTGTTGCCGGCGGTGCCTTCGACGATCGTCATGCCCGGCTTGAGTACGCCCCGTTCTTCCGCGTCGGTGATAATGCCCAAGGCCGCCCGATCCTTAACCGATCCGCCGGGATTCATGAATTCCGCCTTGCCGAGGATCGTGGACCCGGTACGCTCGGACAGGGTCCGCAACAAAATGAGCGGCGTGTTCCCGACAAAATGATCCACCGCATGATAGGTAGTGGCCATATGCTAACCTTCCTCCTGTTTCAGCCCTTGCTGTAAATCGGCCATCAGGTCTTCAGCCGCTTCCAACCCAACAGATAAGCGCACCAATCCGTCCGTAATGCCGCGGCGGTGACGTTCCTCGCGCGGCATACCGGCGTGGGACATCGTAGCCGGATAGGACAATATGCTTTCCACCCCGCCCAGACTCACCGCCGCCAGCATCAGGCGCACCCGCTTCAACAGGGACCGGGCCGCAACCGGTTCCGCCAGTTCGAACGAAACTACCGCTCCGGGGCCGTCCGCCTGGCTGTGATGCAGCGCATAGCCCGGATGGTCCGGCAGCCCCGGGAAATAGACCCGCCGCACCGGCGGCACCGTTTGCAACCATTCCGCAATCGCTGTGGCCGCTGCCTGTTGGGCGTCCATACGGGCGGCCAGCGTCTTGATGCCCCGCAACGTGAGCCAGGCGTCCTGTGGTCCCAGCACTGCCCCGAAGGTATTCTGAATGGCACGCAACCGCTTGCCCACACCTTCTTCCCGGGCGACCACCAGTCCCGCCAGCAGATCGCTATGCCCGCCCAGAAATTTAGTCGCGCTGTGGATAACCACGTCGAAGCCCAGGGCGAGCGGGCGCTGCAGGTAGGGCGACATGAAGGTGTTGTCGATGATGGCCAGGAGCCCGCGCTCCTGTGCGATAGCTACCATGGCACGCAAATCGGTTATTTGCTGCAAGGGGTTGGCCGGCGTTTCTACAAAAAGCGCACGGGTGGTGGACCGCAGCACCGCCCGCACCTTGTCCGGCTGGGTCATATCGACGAAATCTACTTGGAGTTGCCAGCGCCGGAAAAGGGTCGTTAAGGCTCGATAGGTGCCGCCGTAAATGTCGTGGCTGACCACAACGTGATCGCCGGGCTGTAGCAGGAGCAAGACCGAGCAGGTGGCCGCCATGCCGGAAGCGAAGGCCAACCCCTGTGCCCCGCCTTCCAAGGCCGCAATGGTCTGTTCCAGCGCGTCACGCGTCGGGTTGCCGCCGCGCGCATACTCATATTTACCAATCCGCTGCGGATCATCCTGATGGTAGGTCGAGGCCTGATAGACCGGTATGCTCGAAGCGCCTGTGAAGGGATCGCGGTCCGGCCCCCCATGCAGTATAGCCGTGCGCGGATTCATAGTACCTGCTCCAAATCAGCGATCAGGTCGTCGACCTGTTCCACCCCGAGCGATAGACGCAATAGCCGATCATTGATACCCAGGCGCGCCAGCACCCCGGGATCCATATCGGCATGGGTTTGAACCAACGGGTAGGTAATCAGGGATTCCACTCCACCCAAGCTCTCTGCGAATAAAAAGGTCTCCACCTTTTCCAGAATGCGTGGCACCCGGTCCGCCGCCGAAACCGTAAACGCGCACATGGCACCGGCACCAAGTTGTTCACGCTCCAGGATCGCGCGACCGGGGTGACCGGGCAGCCCCGGGTAGAACACCCGCTCCACTCGCGGGTGGGCGCTCAGCCAGGTGGCAATGGCGTGGGCGTTCTCCTGTTGCCGGGCCATGCGAATAGGCAAGGTCTTCAACCCGCGCAGGATGAGCCAGGCATCCATTGGCCCCGCAATGGCGCCGATCGCATTCTGCACGAAACCGATCCGTTCGGTCAGCTCCGGCGTTCCGGTGATCACGGCCCCGGCCACAACGTCATTGTGACCGGAAAGGTATTTGCTGGCGCTATAGACGACCAAATCGGCCCCGAGTTCCAGCGGGCGCTGACCGCACGGGGTCAGAAAGGTATTGTCCGCCACCGTCCAGACACCGCGATCCCTGGCCAGCGCGGCCAAGGCACGCAAATCCGCTACTTTGAGCAGCGGATTGGTCGGCGATTCAACAAACAACAGGCGTACCCGCGGTTGATCCAAGGCGCAGCGCACCGCCTCCGTGTCGGAGGTATCAACGTAAACGGGCTCCACTCCGCGGCGCTTGGCCACCTGTTCAAACAACCGGTAGGTACCCCCATAGAGGTCCTCGGTCACCACCATTTGCTCACCCGTTTGCAGCAGGTGCAGAACGGCATCAATCGCGGCCAGACCCGAAGCGAAGGCAAAGGCGCCGTCCCCGCCATCCGCCCGCGCCAGCGTCTTTTCCAGCATACTGCGGGTTGGATTGGCGGTACGCGAATAGTCAAAGCCGGTGGACTGTCCCAAGCCCGCGTGGACAAAGGTCGCGGACTGATAAATCGGCATAGAGACCGCGCCGGTCCGGTCGTCTCCACGACAACCGGCCTGGGCCAGCATCGTTTCCAGTGTGGAAGATCGCTGTTTCATTCCAGCATCGTTCCTTGCGAACAGCAGCGAGTCGAGCGGCAGGGCCTAGAGCGGTTCGAAAAGAACCGTGGAAAGATAGCGCTCAGCTAAATCGGGAAGGACGACGACTATCGTCTTGCCGGCGAACTCTTCCTGCTGCGCCAGACGGACCGCTACCGCAGCCGCCGCGCCGCAAGAAATACCGATCAGCAGCCCCTCCTCCTCGACCAAACGTCGCGCAAACTGGATGGCTTCATCGCTGGACACCGTTTCCACCCGGTCCACCATGGATAAATCCAGCGTCTTCGGTACGAAGCCCGCCCCGATCCCCTGGATCTTGTGAGGGGCAGGCTTTAGTTCCTCACCGGCCAGTGTCTGGCTGATAACCGGACTTTCCGCCGGTTCTACCGCCACAGACAGAATGGATTTGCCTTGGGTTTTCTTGATGTAACGGGAGACTCCTGTGATCGTGCCGCCTGTACCCACCCCGGAAACCAGCACATCTATCGCCCCATCCGTGTCGTTCCATATCTCGGGACCGGTGGTTTTTTCGTGAATCTCGGGATTGGCCGGATTCTCGAACTGTTGCGGCATAAACCAGCGCTTAGGATCCGTTTCCTGTAACTCCTTCGCCTTGGCAATGGCTCCCTTCATCCCTTGCGGGCCGGGGGTCAGCACCAAATTAGCTCCCAGCGCAGCCAGCACGCGGCGTCGCTCCATGCTCATCGTCTCAGGCATGGTCAGCGTCAACTTGTAACCGCGGGCCGCCGCTACAAACGCCAAAGCAATACCGGTGTTACCGCTGGTCGGCTCAATAATCTCCATGCCCGACTGCAACGCACCCCGCTTTTCCGCGTCCCAGATCATGTTGGCCCCAATACGGCACTTAACCGAAAAGGCCGGGTTGCGCCCCTCAATTTTCCCCAACACCGTCGCCTTCGCGCCGTCAAGGACATGATGCAACTGCACCAACGGGGTATTCCCGATGGACTGGGAATTGTCTGAATATATACGAGCCATAGCAACCTCCACACTTAATCTACACAATCTCTATCGAATAACAGTTGTCTACACCCATAGCGGCGTTGTGTCAACCGATTTTGTTATCTTTTTCAGCCAGTCTTTTGAGCTCCGCGATGTGGGTCATGACTTTTTCCACCGTCTCCGTGTGGTTCACTTTGCCGCCCGCGCGGTTGGCGAAATCGTCCGGCGCTATGGGGGGGCCGTAAAACACCCGCACCTTTACCGGTTTGATCCATTTGCCTCTGCGGGGCCAAGCGCGAAAGGTGCCGTCGACATAGACGGGCACGACCGGGACCCTGGCCTTGGCAATCAGAAAACCGACGCCGCCCTTCGGCGTTTGCAGTCCACCGTCCGGGCTGCGAGAACCTTCGGGGAAGAGGCAGACCACCTTTCCGCTTTGGAGCGCTTTCAGGGCGGAGCGCAACGCCGCGAGGTCGCCCCGGTCCTGTTCGATCGGGATCGTGCCGATGCGCCGGTACCACCATCCCATTATCGGGAAACGGAACAAGGAGGCCCGGGCCAGAAAATGCACGACCCGCTTGCGTACCCCCACCCCCACCAACGGAGGGTCGAGAAAACTGGCGTGGTTCGGCGTCAATACACAACCGCCAGTGGCGGGAATATGCTCCGCGCCAACCGTTTCAAACCGTAGATAGATCAAGGCCCACAGCTTGAACAAGCCGCGGACCAACCAGTACAGCGGATGTCCCTGTTCCCTTTTCATGCGGACGAATTGCGATGCGCGTTAACTTCATCGACGATTCGCTGGACCACCTGATCAATGGCCAGACCGGTGGTGTTGATAACGCGGGCACCAAGCGGAATCTGCAAGGGAGCCGTCTTGCGGGTGCGATCAATCTGATCGCGCCGCGTGAGGGAGGTCAGCACCTCCTTGACATCTCCCCGCCCTTCCGTGGCCAACAGCTCCTTGTGGCGTCGCCGCGCCCGCTCTTCCGGATCGGCATCCAGATAATATTTGAACAGGGCATCGGGGAACACCACCGACCCGATGTCGCGCCCCTCCATCACGATATCGCCAAAGGCGGCCGTCTCCTGCAGACGCGCCACCATGAAGGCGCGCACTTCCTGAATAACGGCGATATCCGCTACGCGCTCACGAACCGGTTCCGATCGCAAATGGTCGGTGGGATCAACGCCGTCTATTGTAAATTTTAGAATCAGGTCTTCAACGAGGAAATCCCAAGTCGATCGATCCATCAAATCGATCACCGCCGCCGCGTCCTTGACATCAACGCCCTCCCGCACCGCTTTCCACGTCATCCCGCGGTACAGGGCTCCGGAATCGACATAGACGAACTTGAGTTGTTGCGCCACTTGACGCGAAACGGTGGATTTGCCCGACGCGGCCGGACCGTCAATCGCGATCCGATAGTGCTCCCGCTGTTTATTCAACCTGACCTCCGAGTTTGATCACATCATTCCAAAACCCCGGATAGGAGGTTTCCACACAATCCACGCGTTTGATCGTCACGCGCGCCTCTCCCAACAGGGCAAAAATCGCCAGGGCCATCG
>SLLF01000028.1 GCA_007134175.1 Kiritimatiellia bacterium
CACCTCTGTTTGCCCGCACCATTTCCCGAAACGGGCGCCCTGCCCAAGCCTGGTCTTCGGCAACAGCTGAATCCACCTGCTTGACGAGCCCCGCCTCAATACACCAGCGCACTCCGTCCGGTGCCGTCCAGGCAGCAGGCGGGGAATGATTATACAACCAAGTGTCTGAACGCATCAGCGCCACCCTTCGCCTCAGTTCCGCAGCAGGCAAAAAGGCCGCAGCCTCCTTGTGCTCCGTCTGCCCTGCCCACTGGTAAAATGCCGCAATTACCGCTTCCATGGTCAAGTGTGACCCCAATGCCTGCAGGTTCGTCACCGGCGACCGGACCGATGGTGTTGCTCGCGTCTCCCATTCCCCCGGTAGCGGACGCAATGCCCGGCGCAATCGGTCCAGCTTCGCGTGCACCAACAGTGTCCCGTGATGCAAAACCGTCTGGCGTCGATAGCAGAAGGCGTTACCGGAAACCTTCAACCCGTCCACCGCCAAACCGGTCCGGTTCAGCCGGCTGACCGCTACCCCCAACCCGGCAAGGATGCGCGAAATCCAGTCAAACACTTGATCGGCAGCATAGGCGGTGCGCGGCAGGAAGAACGCATAGTTGAGATTGCCTTCATCATGGTATACCGCCCCCCCGCCTGAAACGCGCCGCGCGAGTTGGATATCCTCTTGCTCTAGATAGGTCGGGTCGCACTCACGCCACGGCTGCTGATTCTTGCCGATCACAACCGCGGGGCGACTGCGCCACAGCAACAGGCACGGGGGGGCATCCCCGGCCCGGTCCAGCCAAGCGTCTTCCCAAGCCAGGTTCCAATATGGATCCCGCACGTCGGATTTGATCACGTCTATGTGCATCGTCTGACACGCCTGAAAAAAGTCGATTTCCCAATGGCGCTGTTGTAAACTCGATCCTACATACCGGAAAGGAAAAAGATGAGCACCACCATTCACGCCGATTTTATCCGCGCCATACCCAAGACCGACTTGCATGTCCACCTGGATGGTTCATTGCGTCTAGCCACGCTCATCGAGCTGGCACAGGCCACGGGAGTAAAGCTGCCGGCCAGCGACGAAGAAGGGTTGCAAGCCATGGTGTTCAAGTCGCATTACGCCGATTTGCCGGAGTACTTGCAAGGCTTCGCCTATACCTGTGCGGTCTTGCAAACGCCGGAGAATCTCGAACGCGTCGCGTATGAGTTGGCGCAGGACAATCTGGCGGAAGGCGTGCGCTACGTGGAGGTGCGCTTCGCCCCGCAACTGCATACGCGCGAGGATTTTTCCATTGCCGAAGTGATCGGCGCTGTCGCACGGGGGATGGATCGCGCCAAGGCCGAGCATAATCGGGCGGATGCAGTCCAGTCCGGCACGGATATCCCGTTTGAATACGGCATCATTGTGTGCGCCTTGCGTTCCTTTAACGCTCAGATGTCCGATTATTATCGCCGCATATTCAACCTGCTCTCGTACGCCCCGCAGAAGGAGGTGTTTGCTACCGCATCGCTTGAAATCGCGCGCGCGGCCGTATCCCTGTCACAGCGGGAAGGCATCCCGGTGGTGGGTTTCGATCTGGCGGGGGAGGAAGCGGGTTATCCCGCTGGCGACCATCGCGCGGCTTTTGCCTATGCCCACAAAAACTTCCTCAAGAAGACCGTCCATGCTGGGGAAGCCTATGGTCCGGAATCCATTTTCCAGGCCATCACCGATTGCCACGCCAACCGGATCGGCCACGGTACGTTTCTGTTTGCGGCCGACAAAGTAAAAGACCCGCAAATCACCGACCCCATCGCGTACACCCACTTGCTGGCCGAGTATATCGCCAGCCAACGGATTGCGATTGAAGTGAATCTCACCAGTAACCTGCAGACCACGCCGTCCATTGCCTCCGTGGCGGACCATCCCGTCAGACAAATGATCGAACGGAATCTATCCGTCTCAATCTGTACCGACAACCGGCTGGTGTCCAATACGACGGTGACCCAGGAGTATAAGCGCTTGGTGGCGGCGCTGCCTCTCACGCCCCAACAGTTCAAAAACTTGGTGATCGCCGGATTCAAGGGCAGCTTTTATCCCGGTAGCTACAACGAGAAGCGTCGTTATGTCCGACAAGTCCTGGACCGATACGACCAGTTGGAGCAACAATGGAGAAACCGTTAAATAATGGGAGGCAGCCAGCACGATCAACCGCAGACGGGTGCCCCATAGCATGACGATACCGGCGCATTCCCATATCTGGCATCCCTACACGCGGTTCTCATCGCTGCAGGCTGATCTGCCCTGCATCGTGCGCGGCGAGGGACTCTATCTTTTTGACGAGCACGGACACCGCTATCTGGATGGCGTGGCTTCCTGGTGGTCCTGCCAACTCGGCCATTCGCACCCCCGCGTGGTGCAGGCGATCCAGGCACAAGCCGGCACGTTGCAACACAGCATACTCGGCAACCTGACGCATCCCGGAGCCGAAACGCTGGCTCGCCGGCTGGCCCAATGGATGCCGACGCCCGATCGCCACGTCATGTTCGCCAGTGACGGCGCCAGCGCGGTCGAGGCCGCCCTCAAGATCGCGCTGCAATATGCGTACCAAACCGGTCATACCAAACGCACACGTTTCGTCTCGCTGCAAGAGGCCTATCACGGCGACACGCTCGGGGCCGTGGCCGTGGGCTATCTGGATGAATTCCACCACCTGCTGCGCCCGGTCCTGCAGGAGGCGTGGCGGCTGGAACTACCGAGCTGCGGGGCCTGTCGCAACCGTGACTGCCGGAAACCTTGCTATGACGGAGTAGATGCCTTTCTGACCGAGCGCGCCGATCAAATTGCCGGCGTGATTGTTGAGCCCCTCTGTCTCGGGGCCTGCGGCATGAAGATGTACGGACCGGGGTATCTACGACGCCTGGCTGACGCTTGCCGTCGACTCGCTATCCCGTTGATCGTCGATGAAATTGCCATGGGTTTTGGCCGCACCGGCCGTTGGTTCGCTTTTGAACACGCCGCCATTGACCCCGACATCGTATGTGTCGGCAAAGGGCTGACTGCCGGCTACGTGCCGATGAGCGCGGCCATTGTGCGCGACGAGATCTATCGTACCTTCACCGATCAACCGGACGACCACACCTTTTATCACGGCCACACCTGGTGTGGGAATCCTATCGCGGCCGCGGCAGCTTTAGCCGCGTTGGACGTTTACGAAGAGAGCGATCTGGCCAGCCGCGCCGCCGCGCTGGAGGCGGTGTTTGAGGAGCGGTGGTCACCGTTGCGCGACTGGCCCGGCATACGGGCGGTGCGGCACCTCGGTTTAATCGGCGTCATCGAGCTGGAACCGGACACGGAGCACCCCCCCAAGGCGCGTCAAGTGCAGTGGGCCTTGCGCGAACAAGGCTATTTACTGCGTTCACTCGGCAACGTCATCTACCTGATGCCGCCACTGATCATCCATGAACCGGAATTACGAACCGCGGCACAAGCGGTGGCCGACGCCGTCGGCACTATCCTGTCCGCCAAAGGTTAAAACTTGTCTTCCCACTCCTCGACCCAAGGCAGGCCGAAGCGGTTGAGGTCGCGCATGAACGGATCGGGGTCGAGTTGTTCGACATTGAAGACGCCCTGTCCCTGCCATTCGCCACTGCACATCAGGCCGGCACCGATCATTGCCGGAACCCCCGTGGTGTAGGAAATGGCCTGTGATTTGACCTCGCGATAGCACGCCTCGTGGTCGCAGATGTTGTAGATGTGATAGTGTCGTTCGCGTCCCGCCTTTACCCCGCGAATCCAGCAGCCGATACAAGTACGGCCACGCGTTAACGGACCGAGGCTGGCCGGATCGGGCAACAGCGCCTTGAGGAACTGCAGGGGCACGATTTCCTGCCCCTGAAACGAGACCGGGTCAATGCGGGTCATCCCGACGTGCTGCAGCACTTCGAGATGCTTCAGGTAATTATCGGAAAACGTCATCCAGAAACGCGCCCGCCGCAGGCCGGGCACAAAGCGCGCCAACGATTCCAGCTCCTCATGATACATCAGATAGATTTCGCGCGGGCCAATGCCTTCTGGAAAATCAAAGGTCTGGTGTTCCGTCAGCGGTTCGGTTTCCACCCACTGCCCATCCTGCCAGTAGCGGCCTTTGGCGGTGACTTCCCGGATGTTGATTTCAGGGTTGAAATTGGTGGCGAACGGCTGCCCGTGATCGCCGGCGTTGCAATCGATGATGTCGATTTCATGAATGAAATCGAAATGGTGCTTGAGCGCGTGCATGCAGAAGACGCTGGTGACGCCGGGATCAAACCCCGATCCGAGCACCGCCATGCGGCCGGCATCCCGGAAGCGGTCGTGATAGGCCCATTGCCATTTGTACTCGAACTTGGCGGTGTCCGGTGGTTCGTAATTCGCGGTGTCGATATAATCAACACCCGCCGCCAGACACGCATCCATGATGTGCAAATCCTGATAGGGCAGCGCCACGTTGATCACAAGTTGCGGCTGTTCCTGCTGCAAAAGAGCCGTAAGCGCCGGCACCTCGTCGGCGTCTATCTGCGCCGTGCGCACCGGCTGCCGCACGTCGGCTGCAATCGCGTCGCACTTGGCCCTGGTCCGGCTGGCTAGCACGATTTCCGTGAATACGTCCGGGCGCTGGGCGCATTTATGCACCACGACCCGCCCTACCCCGCCTGCTCCAATTATGCATATCTTCGCCATCGTTATTTCTCGTAATAGGTGTATCCGCGCAACCCGCTCTCGTACGCCTCCATCAGGCGCCGCCGGTCCTGCGGCTTCAGTCGATCGTCGCGCACGGCCGTCTCGGCCATCTGGCGCACGCGGGCAACCATCCGTTTGGGATCGTATTCCGCGTAGGTCAACACATCCGCCACCGAATCGCCTTCGATTTCACGGTCATAAACGATCCGACCGTCCGGTCGCACCCGCAGACTGATCACGTTGGTATCCCCCAGCAGATTATGCAGATCCCCGAGTGTTTCCTGGTACGCGCCGACCAGGAATACCCCGAGATAATACTCCTCCCCCGGTCGCAGTTCGTGTAGCGAGAGGGTCCGTTTTACATCGTGCAAGTCAATGAACCGGTCGATCTTGCCATCGCAATCGCAGGTGATATCCGCCAGTATAGCCTCCCGAGCAGGCTGTTCCCGCAGCCGATGAATAGGCATGATGGGAAACAGCTGATCGATGGCCCAGGCATCGGGCAAGGACTGAAATACGCTGAAGTTACCGTAGTAGATATCCGCCAGTCGTTCCGGCAGGTTCTCCACATCTTCCGGTACGTATTTGAGCCGACCGGACTCCTTGGATATCGCGCGTACGATCCGCCAGAACATCTGTTCCGCCAACGCCCTTTCCCGCAACGAGATACCCCCGACTTTAAAAAGCTGGCGGATTTCATCGCGATAGTAGAGCGCGTCGTTGTAGCATTCTTGAATGTTCTTGGCCGTCAGTTGCCGGGGTACTTCCATTAGATTATGCAGCAAATCATGGGCATCGGTCGGCAGCGTATCCGGCACCGGGTGGCTGGCAAAGCGGTTGACATCCAGGATATTGAATACTAGCACCGAATAATAGGCCACCGTCGCCCGCCCCGCTTCGGTAATGATGACCGGATGCTCGATATCGGCCTCGTCCAGCGTTTGCTGGATGACCTCGATCACGTCCGAACAGTATTCGTCCATCGTATAGTTGCGACTGCTGGCAAAATTCGTTTGCGAACCATCGTAGTCAACCGCCAGGCCGCCGCCGAGGTCGAGCA
>SLLF01000113.1 GCA_007134175.1 Kiritimatiellia bacterium
ACGCATGATACCGCTTCCATGGCGGTGGCGTGCTATATGGCCGGCATTGAAGGCGGAGTGGATGCGATTGATCTCTCGGTCCGTCCGATGGCCTCCGGAACCTCCCAGCCGGATGTACGCTCCATGTGGCACGCCTTAAAGAATACCGGTTACGAACTGGATGTGGACCATGAAAAGATGCCGGAAATCGAAGCCCTGCTGACGACTGGCTTGGAGGCCTATGAATTCAATCCGGTCACGATTGCCGCTGATGCCCGCGTGGTAAACTTCCCCATGCCGGGTGGAGCGATCGGACCCAATGTGCACATGATGGATTCTGCGGGGATCCTCGACCGCTATGGTGACGTGTTGGCCGAATTCCCGGTAGTGGTCAAAGCCGGCGGTGCCTGGACCAGTGTCACGCCGGGCAGTCAACAGTATTGGCTGCAAGCCTTCAATAACGTGTTGCATGGGCGCTGGAAAAAGATAGACGCCGGCTATGGCCGGTCCGTACTGGGCTATTTCGGCAAGCCTCCGCTGCCGCCTGACCCCGAAGTGGTCAAGATCGCTGGAACGCAATTGGAGCTGCCGCCTTTCGACGGCGACCCACTCGAGGAAGCGCCCGATTCGCTGGCAGCGGCCAAGACGGCCTTGGCCGAGCGCGACTTATCGCTAACCGACGAAAATATCTTCCTGGTGGCCTCGGCGATCGTGCCGGGCAAGAATATGGAACTCAACGAGGGTATCCGCCTGCTGACCGGGAAAAGCCGGGTAAACTTGCCGCTAAAGAAAGGTGACGAAAAATCCACAGGGAAAGCGGAAAAGCCCGCTGCACCTGTTACCGCCAGCCCTGCGGTGACCTCGTTGGCCACCCCTATCACCACGCGGTGCACGGTGGTCGAAGGCAAGCACCAGCGGGTCTTTTCCATCACCATCGAACCTCCTGCCGGTGGCGTGCCCCTCCCCCGGCAGGACGCCCCGCCTCCCGCAGGGCCCACGCAACAAAACGAGGAAGCTACACCTGTGTACTCACCGTTCGAGGGGAAAGTCGAACTGGTTGATGTCTACGTGCATGTCGGCGATCAGGTCAGCAAGGGACAGGTGGTGGCGGCGGTTGAAGCGATGAAGGCCAAACACGACGTCCTGGCACCGCGCGACGGCAGGGTGACGGATGTGGCGGCGACCGTGGGCAATGAAGTCACCGGCTTCAAACCCATCCTGTTCATCGGAGATTAATATGCAGGTGCTGTTCGAATTGTTCAACAATGCCGGCTTCCTGCATTTGACGTGGTCGCATGCCCTCATGTTGTTGCTGGCCGGCACCATGATCTTTCTGGGCATTTACAAGAAATACGAACCCCTGCTGCTGGTGCCAATTGGGTTCGGGGCACTGATGGCCAATCTCCCATTGGCGGCCATGAGCGCCAGCAGCACGTTTGTGGCAGAAGACGGCCGCGTTCCACTCCTGCAACTGATATACGACGCGGGCATTCGCACGGAGCTGCTCCCCCCGCTCATTTTTATGGGGGTGGGTGCGTTGACGGATTTCCGCCCGCTCTTGAGCCGCCCCATCACCCTGCTGCTGGGCGCAGCCGCGCAGATTGGCATCTTCATGGCAGCGCTAGGTGCCTACGCCTTGTTTGGCTTCACCGCGCAGGAATCGGCGGCCATCGGCATCATCGGTGGCGCGGACGGCCCCACTTCGATCTTTCTGACCGCTATTCTGGCCCCCCACTTGCTGGGGGCGGTGGCAATTGCCGCCTACACCTATATGGCGTTGCTCCCCATCATTCAGCCGCCTATCCTGCGGCTCCTGACGACGTCCCGCGAAAGGGCCATCGATATGCCGCAGGCAAGGCCGGTCTCCCAGGCGGCGGTCATTATTTTCCCGATCGCGATAGCGGCCCTTGTCTCCTTGGCCATCCCGCCTAGTGCGCCGTTGGTCGGCATGCTGATGTTCGGAAACTTGCTGCGCGAGTCACGGGTTACCGACCGCCTCAGCAAGACCGCCGGGGGGCCACTGATCAATATCGTCACCATCTTCCTTGGCCTGGTCATTGGCGGCACCATGACGGGCAGCGATTTCTTACAAGCACAAACGCTCTTTATCATGATTCTCGGGGTGGTGGCGTTTGTTTTTAGTACTGCCGGGGGTATTCTCTTCGCCAAGGTGCTGAACCTGCTGCTGCCCCGCACCAAACAAATCAATCCCTGTATCGGCGCTGCCGGTGTCTCCGCCGTACCCATTGCGGCTCGCGTGGTCCAGCAGTTTGTGTCCGAGAAAACAATGGGCCGGGTTAATCCCTTAATGGCGGCCATGGGGCCGAATGTGGCCGGGGTCATCGGATCTGCTGTTGCGGCCGGTGTATTCCTCGCCTTGTTGCATTAAGTCGCTCTGCCGTCTTGGAATACCAGCCGTTTTGCGTATAATGACGGCCGGATGCAACAGGGGACTAAACAATGAAGAAGACGATACTGGCTATCATTATCCTGGTGGTGGCGTGGTTGTGCTGGGACTTCATACAGCACGGCGAGTCAACGGTGATCACCCCGGAACGCGTGGACAGGGTCTTGCGCCGCGAGCGCGAGGCAGATCGCGCCGCCGACCCGGACGATCCCGCCACGGTGGCCGCTTCGTATCGGCGTTCCCTCGAGCTTTTTTTGGCCCAGTTGGATCAGCCGTTAGCGGCCGGCCCGGCCGATCAGCGGGCGGCACTGGATGGATTGCAAGACCGGCTGGCGCGCGAGGCTACCCAAGGTCCGCTGCCACCGGATGAGGCACGCGTGGCGCACCAGCTTGTCGGACGACTGAAGCACCTTAACGGGTTACGCCAGCAACATGCACAGGCCTATGCCTCGACCAGTGACCGACCGCTAAGCTCGTTTGGGGGGGCGGACCGGGCACGGCAAGCCCGCACTTTTCAACTCGAACAACACGAAGAGCGCTGGCAGGAACTGCTGGCCGAACACCGCGCCGTCATTCAGCGCGAACTGAGGCAACTACCAGCCAACTAACCCCCCATGCATCACCCCTGTGGAATTACAGACCATGATCCGTACGCGCTTTGCTCCCAGTCCGACCGGAAATGTTCATATCGGCAATATCCGCGCGGCCCTCTATAACTGGCTGTTCGCGCGTCATCAGCAAGGGCAGTTTCTATTACGCATCGAGGACACTGATCGCGAGCGGTCCACCCCGGAAGCCGTGCAGACGGTGCTGGCCGCTATGGAGTGGCTCGGCCTGACGCCGGACGAACCACCGGTTTATCAATCGCAGCGGCGCACCGCACACTTGACAGCAGCTCAACAGTTACTCGAGTCGGGACATGCCTACAAACAGGATAAAGGAGCCACCGGCAAGGGGGAAGCGATTCTGTTCCGTATGCCGGGTCAGGAAAGTCAATTTACCGATCTAGTCAAAGGGCCGCTGCGCAAAGCCGCAAAGGATATGACGGACTTCGTCATCGTCCGCTCCGACGGGGCGCCGGTTTTTCATCTTGCCAACGTGGTGGACGATATTCACATGAACGTCACCCATGTGATCCGCGGCGACGACCACACGGAAAACACCTTTCGCCACATCGCGTTATACCAGGCCTTGGACGCGCCGGTGCCGGCCTTCGCCCATTTACCGATGATCGTCAACGCGCAAGGCAAACCCTACGCCAAACGTGACGGCGACGCCTTTGTCGGCGATTTCCGATCAAATGGATACTTGCCAGAAGCCTTGCTTAATTACTTGGCGCTGCTGGGTTGGTCGCCGGGGGATGATCGCGAAGTACTGACGCCGGACGAACTGGTAGCCGCCTTTGATCTCGACCGGGTTCAAGCGTCGGCGGCACAGTTTGATCTGCGCAAACTCGAATGGATCAATGGCGAGCACCTGAGGAAATTGCCGCGCACCACGCACCGCGAGCACTACCGGCGGGCCATTCCCCAGGCCGACCGCGATCCGGCCTATTTAGACGCGGTTATCGCGGTCATGGAAGACCGCATCAAGAAGTGGAGCGACATCCCGATTATGGCAGGCTTTTTCTTCTCAGAAGACTATCCGTATGATGAAAAGGCTGTCCAGAAGCGGCTGCATAGAACAGGCGCGCTGGAGCTACTGGGGGCGCTGCGCGAGGCACTGGCCCAATGTGATCCGTTCAGCGAGGAGACAACCGAAGCGACGTTGCGCGCCCTGGTGACTGCGCGTGGGGTAAAGCCCGCGGATTGCATCCACCCGCTGCGTATCGCGGTATCGGGCCTGCCCTTTGGCCCTAGTCTTTTCGCGATGCTGGTCGTACTGGGTCGTGACCGGGTCCTGCAACGAATCGACCGCACATGTAACCGGTTCGCGCCGGGGAAGGAGTAAAATGCCGCCTCATAAACGTCCCAACCCGCTAATTGATAAAGCGCCCGGTTTACAGCAGGTCCGCCACCTGCTGGCGGTATCCAGTTGCAAAGGCGGGGTGGGCAAATCAACAGTAGCCGTCAATCTCGCCGGGGCCTTGCAGCAGCAGGGTTGCCGGGTGGGGTTGTTCGACGCCGACGTGTACGGTCCCAGTCTGCCGACCATCGTGCGACCGGAGAAGACCGACCTGTTCAGCCGTAGTGAATTAATTGTGCCCCTGGAATACGAGGGACTGAAGTTGATGTCGTTCGGTTTCGTCCCTACTGCGCAGGGAGGAAGCGGGGCTGCTATTATGCGTGGCCCGATGGTGACCCAGGTCATCAACCAGTTGCTGACAGGAACGGACTGGGGCGCATTGGACTATCTGGTCATTGACATGCCGCCCGGCACCGGCGACGTGCAATTGACGTTGACGCAGTTGATCCCGTTGACCGCCGCCATCATTGTTACCACCCCGCAGGAATTGAGTTTCGTCGATGTGGTCAAGGGCATTCAGATGTTTCAAAAGCTGAAAGTGCCGACCATTGCCGTGGTCGAAAATATGGCCTATTATGAATGTCCGCAATGCGGTGAGCGGGATTACCTGTTCGGTCCGGGTGTGCGTCAGCGCTTGGTCAAGCAGTTCGGCATTCAGAACGCTTTTGAAATTCCGCTCTGGAAGGCGTTATCCCAAACCGGAGATGAAGGGCGGCCCTTGATATTTGCCGATCCCGTACACGCGATTTCGCAGACATTCGGTAATCTAGCGCAGGCCGCGCGGAGGGAAATAGAGGAGCTGCAGTGCAACAGGGACGCTCCCGCCGCCCGCTTTGTAATCGGGCGCGGGGTGGTGGTGACTTGGCCGGATGGACGCGAGCAGGACATTGATCCGGCGACGCTCAGGCGGCGCTGCCAGTGCGCCCGCTGCGTGGACGAGCAAACCGGGCAACCGCTGCTGGATCCGGCGGCGGTGGCGGATGACATTTACCCCACCGATTTGCACCCCATGGGGAACTACGCCGTAGCGGTCCATTGGAGTGATGGCCATGACGCCTCGATCTACCCGTACGACCTGCTGGCCTCCTTAGCCAACGATTCACCCTAAACTCCCGCTCCACAAGACCGCGGGGGCCGCACAGATGCAGCCAATGGACCGGCATCCCGCCGGGCAATGCGGGTTAGCGCGCCGTACGTCCAGATCAATGCCGTCCAAGGCCTTAGTGGTGCTTTCCCCTCTGCCGTAGTACCGCTTGACTCCCAATGCCCGAATGACAATGTCTTTCATACGCTAGTCGAAAAACCTGAATCAGCAAAGGCCGTTAACCCGAAGTCGTCGACCTCCTCCGGGAATTCAGCATCGGCAGGCAGCAGCAACCGTTCCG
>SLLF01000268.1 GCA_007134175.1 Kiritimatiellia bacterium
GCGCCGCCCGTTCCAGTGTGAGTGGGCCGACGGGCCACAGCCGATATACGCGCCACCGGTCCAGTAGAGGCGGTTATGGCGGCAGGCGTGACCGGGCCGGGCAAAGTTGGAAATTTCGTAATGATCAAACCCGGCCGCACCCAGCCGTTCGCGTACCAACCGGTACTGCGCATATTGGTCGTCGTCGTCCAGTTCCTTCAGCGTGCCGCGCTGTCGTTGACGATGGAACGGCGTGCCTTCTTCGATAATCAATCCGTACCCGGCGGCATGTGTTGGTTTGAGGGCGAGCAGATGGTCCAGATCCGCTTCCAGCCCTTCCAGGGTGGACCCGGGCACCGAATGGATCAGGTCGAGATTCAGTTCTGTAAAGCCGGCGTCACGGGCGAGCGCCACGGCCTCGTCGATTTCGTCCGGCCCGTGTATGCGTCCCAGCAAGGCCAGCAACTTCGGTTGAAACGACTGCGCCCCGATCGACAACCGGTTTACCCCGTGCGCGCGCAGTAGCTGCGCCTTTTCCGCAGTCAAGGTGCCGGGATTGGCTTCACAGGTCCATTCCACCACACGGCCCAGGTCGATTTGCTCGCGCAACATACTTAGTAACCGGTCCAGCAGGGGCGTCGCCAATTCGGTCGGCGTACCGCCGCCGATGAAGACGGTGTCCGGTGCGAAACCCGCAGGGAGTGCGCGCAACTCAACCTGCAAGGCGTCGAGATAGGCCGCCTGTTCGGCGTGGCCTTCGGCGCGGGCGACGGAATAGAAATCACAGTACGGACATTTCCTGGCACAGAAGGGGACGTGCAGGTAAAAGCCGATCGGGGCCATGGGAACCGTCTGCGTCCCGCTATGGCGTGGGCAGATTGCGCCGGATTTCCTCGCCCATCTCCTTGGTGGAGACGCGGCGATGGCCGTCGCGGCACAGGTCTGCCGTCCGTGCGCCGGCGTCCAACGCGGCGTCAACGGCTCGGCGGACGGCTTGGGCAGCTGCGGGTTGCTCCAGGAAGTCCAGCATCATCGCAACGCTGAGAATGGCCGCTATCGGATTGGCCTTGCCCTGGCCGGCAATGTCCGGGGCGCTGCCGTGCACGGGCTCAAACAGGCCTACCGGTCCACCGATACTGGCGGACGGTAACAGACCTAGCGAGCCGCCCAGGGTGGCGGCCGCGTCGGAGAGGATATCACCGAACAAGTTGCCGGTCACGATGACGTCGAACTGGCGCGGATTGAGCACCAGTTGCATGGCGGCGTTGTCGACGTACATGTGCTCCAGTTCAATGGCGGGGAAATCCTGGTCATGCAGCTTTTGCACCGTTTCGCGCCATAGCTGCGACACTACCAGTACATTGGCTTTGTCAACGGAGGTTATACGGCGGCGGCGTTTGTCGGCCCAGTCAAAGGCGATCCGGGCGACGCGCTCGATTTCGGTGGTATGATAAACCATGGTGTTGAAGGCCTTCTCGCCATCGCCCTCGGGTGCACGGCCGCGCGGTTCCCCAAAATAGATGCCCCCAGTCAATTCGCGCACGACGAGTAAATCGGTGCCGCGCACCGCTTCGGCTCGCAGTGGGGAAGCGGTGGCCAGGGCGTCGGGGACCATGACCGGCCGGAGATTGGCGAATGCGCCCAGTGCCTTGCGCAGTTTCAGCAATCCGCTTTCCGGACGCTGGGCACCGGTCAGATGATCCCATTTGGCTCCGCCCACCGCGCCCAGCAGCACGGCGTTCGCCGCCAGGCAGTGTTCGAGTACTGCGTCGGGCAGCGGGTCGTTATGGGTGTCCAGTGCCGCGCCGCCGACCGGCTGCTCCGTGTAGCGGAATGCGAAGTCACGTGGGGCGGCTACGGCGTCCAGCGTGGCCACGGCCTCCGCGACCACTTCCGGGCCAATCCCGTCACCGGGCAAGAGTACAATCGAGTAGTTGTTCATTTATCCATCCTTGTTTCACCTAGATACAACGCCAGTACTTCCTGGGCCACTGCGCGGGCCGTCCGCTGATCCGTTACCACCCGCAACGGAATCGCTTCGTACAGGGACTGGCGCTTTGCCAGTAGTTCACGAATAGCGGCGGCCTTGTCTGCATCGCCTTCCAACAGGGGGCGATGCGTATCTCTAGCCACGCGCTCCACTATCGTTTCGGGCCGCGCCAACAGGCAGACGACGAGGCTGTTGCGATTGAAATCGGTTAGATTAACCGGGTTGAGCACCACGCCTCCGCCCGTGGCGATGACGCGGTCGCTGGCGGCGCTTAATTCCTGCACCAGGGCGCGCTCCAAGGCGCGAAACGCAGGTTCGCCCTCATCGGCAAAGAGCGCAGAGATAGCTTTGCCCGCACGTGCTTCGATGACGGAGTCCATATCGATGAATTCGCGATCCAGCTCGCGGGCCAGTATGCGGCCGACCGCGCTCTTGCCGGTGCCCATGAATCCTACGAGTACAATATTCTTACCCATACCTAAACTCCCACGCTCAGCCATTGGATGTAGGCGTCCCACCAGCCGTGCCCCCAGAGCACCCAGCAGGCGGCGGCCAACGCCAGGTAGGGGCCGTAGGGAATACGGCTTTGCCATTCATGGCGGCCGCCGATAATAAACGACACGCCCACCAACGAACCGGCCAGCGAGGAGATCATGACGGTAAACAGGACGCCCTGCCAGCCGGTGAACGCACCGATGGCACCCAGCAGCTTCACGTCGCCGAGCCCCATGGCGTCCTTCTTGAAGATCATCCGGCCGATCACCGCTACCAACCAGAGCGAGCCTGCTCCCGCAACCAAACCGATCCCTGACGAAATCAGGGCTGGGCCGACGGTCGTCTCATCGTGCAGCGGTGGCCAGGCCGCACTCAACGCCAGGCCAATCACCATGCCGCCCAAGCTGACCCGGTCCGGTATGATCATGTGTTCTAAATCAACAAACGTCGCCAGAATCAATCCGAAAAAGAAGAGGAGGTAGACAGGGGTGGCCGGCGACCAGCCGTAGTAGTGCCAGACCCCGTAGAAGCAGAGCGCCGTCAACGCTTCCACCCACCAGTAGCGTGGTGAGATGCGGGTACCGCAGGCCCGGCATCGTCCCCGCAGTACCAGGTAACTGATTAGCGGCAGGTTGTCGTACCAGGCAATCGCCTGCTGGCAGTGGGGACAGCGGGAACCCGGATGTATGATCGACTCGTCACGCGGAATGCGATGAATACAGACATTCAGGAAGCTACCGATACAGGCGCCCCCATAGACGATGAGGATAGTGAAATAGACGTACCAAAAGGGGTCTAGCGCGTTCATGGTCCGTATACCGCCTTTTCCAATGCGGTGCGCATGGCGGCTACGTCGGGCGTTTCACCGGTCCAGATGGTGTAGGCGCGCGCCCCTTGGTGCAGCAACATGCTCAGGCCATTGGCCGTCGCGGCCCCGGCGGCGCGTGCTTCGCGCATAATAGCCGTTTCGGGAAACATGTAGATCAAGTCAAAGACCTTCTGGCCGGATCGAAATGCCGCAGCCGACAGCAGGGGCGGGTCTTCCGGTCGCATGCCTACCGGGGTGGACTGAATAACCACATCGGCGGCGCGCACAGCGGTGGCCTGCGCCGCAACCGGCACCACGGTGACCGCACATCCCGGCGCGGCTTCCTCGATTTCCCGCGCCACCTTGGTGGCGCGCGCCTCGTCCACGTCAGCACAGCTGATACCGCGCGCACCGTTGCGCGCAGCAACCAACGCCACGGCCCGCCCGGCTCCACCGGTGCCGATGACATGTATGACTTCGTCCTTGATGGAAGGGCCAAAGGCCTCCTGCATCGCGGTCAGAAAGCCGTAACCGTCGGTGTTGTAGCCGCGCATGCTTCCGCTCGCCGGGAAGGCGACGGTATTCACGGCTCCTACCAAGCGGGCCGAATCATCCAGATCGGTCAGCCCGGCATGGGCCACCTCCTTCAGGGGGACGGTTAAATTAACCCCAGCAAAGCCCATGGCTCGCATGGCCGGCAGCACCGTCATCAATTGGTCCGGGGCCACGTCGAACGCCAGGTAAATGGCATCACGTCCCAGGGCGCGTAACGAGGCATTGTGCATGACCGGCGAAAGCGAATGCCCGATCGGATGACCAAGCACCGCAAACGGCTGCGTATGTCCGCTCAATGCGTTCACGTGCGCTTCCGTCCGGTCGTTTTCCGGCTGGTGCGCTGGCGCGGGGCCGTTGCCTTGGATTTGGGGCGTTGCGCGGGCGGTCCGTTCTGTTGGTCCTGGTCGACCAGATGCCGGTTTACGCAGTTCAGATAGGCGCGGGCCGCCGCCTCGACAATATCGGTGCTGGACGCCTTGCCATTGACTACCGTTGGGCCGAATTCCGCGCGCAAGCTGACTTCGCCCAGCGCGTCCTTGCCCTGGGTGATCGCCTGTAAACTGAAATCGAGCAGCTTGCCCTGGATCCCGCAGATGCGGTCGATGGTCTTCAACGCGGCGTCCACCGGCCCGTCGCCGCAGGCGGCGTCTTGCAGGACTGCTTCGTTTTTTTTCAAGCGGACGGTAGCGGTTGGGACCGTGTCCGAGCCCGTCGACACGTGTAGGTAGTCCAAGGTATACACCGGCGGCGGTTCGGTCATCTGTTGCTGCACGATAGCGACCAGGTCGTCGTCGTAAATCGTCTTCTTCTTGTCGGCCAGGGCAATAAAGGTGTCGTAGGCTGCCGCCAGTTCCTGCGGCGCCAGACGGAATCCCAGCTTGTTCAGGTGATTGGTGAAGGCGTGGCGTCCGGAATGTTTGCCCAGCACCAGTTCGGTGCCGGATATCCCGACATCTTCCGGCTGCATGATCTCGTAGGTCGTGCGGTGCTTGAGCATACCGTCCTGGTGAATACCCGATTCGTGGGCAAACGCGTTCGCCCCGACTACCGCCTTGTTGCGCTGCACCACCATACCGGTCAGTTGGCTGACAAGCCGACTGGCCCGGAATATTTCGCGGGTCTTGATACCCGTCCGCAGGCCATAACTGTCGTGGCGGGTCCGCATAGCCATCACCACTTCCTCCAACGAGCAGTTGCCGGCCCGCTCGCCTAGCCCGTTGATGGTGCATTCGATGCCGCGCGCCCCGTTCTTTACGGCCGCCAGCGAATTGGCCACCGCCAGGCCCAGGTCGTTATGGCAATGGACGTGAATGGTCACATCGTCAATGCCGGGCACGTTTGCCCGTAGATAGGCAATCAACTCGCCGAACTCCTCCGGGACCGCGTAGCCCACGGTGTCGGGAATGTTCACTGTCGTGGCCCCGGCTTCAATTACCGCCTGGCAGACCTCGGCCAGGAATTCGGGTTCCGTTCGCGAGGCGTCTTCCGGGCTGAACTGCACATCCGCAACATAACGGCGGGCCATCTCCACGCCCGCCACCGCCTGTTTGACGATCTCTTCCTTTGCCTTGCGCAGTTTGAACTGGCGGTGGATGGCGGACGTGGCCAGAAAGACATGGATGCGGCCGCGGTCGCCGGCCGGGGCGACCGCCTCGGCGGCACGGGCAATGTCGGCTTCCAGGCAGCGGGCCAGGCCGGCGATGATCGGACCTTTGACTTCGCGCGCCACCGCGTGCACCGCTTCAAAATCGCCGGGGGACGCAATGGGGAAGCCCGCTTCGATGATATCGACATTCAGGCGCGCCAGTTGCCGCGCCACTTCCAGCTTTTCGCGCAATCCCATGCTGGCACCGGGAC
>SLLF01000099.1 GCA_007134175.1 Kiritimatiellia bacterium
ACCCCGATTACGCGAATAACCCGACCCAGCGCTGTTACCACTGTAAAACAGAGCTCTATGGGTTGCTGCGGCAGCTGGCCGCAGCGGAGGGGTTTGCCTATATCGTGGATGGAACCAATGCCGACGATGCGGGGGACTACCGGCCCGGGCGCAAGGCCGCGCGGGAAAAAGGCGTGACACCCGTCTTGCGGGAACTGGGTTTTACTAAACACGATATCCGGGCCGTTTCCGCCGCGCTCGGCTTGCCGAACGCGACCAAGCCGGCTTTCGCCTGCTTGGCGTCACGCTTCCCGTACGGTGTTAAGATAACGCAGGAAGGGTTGCGCGCAGTGGAGTCGGCGGAAAACCTGTTGCGTGATTTGGGTTTTGAACAGGTGCGGGTCCGCGTGCACCAGGACACGGCGCGGATTGAGTGTGAGCCGACCGCGATCCCCCGGCTATGCGATCCGGCTGTGCGGCCCACCATTGTCAACGGCCTGCGGTCACTGGGGTTCCGTTATGTCACCTGCGATCTGCAGGGGTATCGCTCCGGCAGCCTGAACGAGGTCTTTGTCCGCCAACAGTGGCCGCAGACTAATCCGGCACCGTAGCCTGGCGTTGAGGTTGTTATCACCCGTCCATCACTAGCTCGGTATCAGGCATCAAGCGGCCTGATCACGTCACACGGGCCGCATAGGCTGCCGACCAAGCGTGGTTGCGCACGGACGGGTTCCGCGTGGCCGGCATCATGGGGGCACCACGGGTTCGCTTATTTTTCCCTTTGCATCGGTGGGATTATGGGGTAGGTTGCGCCCCTTTCCCCTCGTGCTGGCGCGCGAATTGTGTTCACTCGCTGGACGAGGGATAGGTTCCCAAGACGGTAGAGAGAAGATAACATGGCAAGAAAATATCCTATATCCAAAATCCGCAACATCGGCATTATGGCCCATATCGATGCGGGTAAGACCACGGTCAGTGAACGTATTCTGTTCTATTCCGGCAAGACCCACAAGATGGGCGAGGTCCACGATGGCGGGGCCACCATGGACTGGATGGAACAGGAGCGCGAACGCGGCATCACCATCACGTCGGCGGCGACCAGCACCGAATGGCGCGACCACTCGATTTCGTTGATCGACACGCCGGGCCACGTCGACTTCACGGTGGAGGTGGAGCGTAGCCTGCGGGTGCTGGACGGCGCGGTGGCGTTATTCTGCGCGGTGGCGGGCGTACAGCCCCAGTCGGAGAAAGTCTGGCTCCAGAGCGAAAAATACAGTGTCCCGAAAATCGCCTTTGTGAACAAGATGGACCGGGTGGGTGCCGATTTCTTTACGGTGGTCAGGGAAATACAGGACGAGTTTCAGGCCAACGCTGTGCCGGTCGTAATACCGATCGGACAGGAAGAGGATTTCCGCGGCATCGTGGATTTGGTCCACATGAAAGCAGTCTTTTATGATGAGACGTCGTTCGGCCAGTACTTTCACGAAGAGGAAATCCCGGAGGATATCCGGGCGGAGGCGGAGACCTGGCGCGCGAACCTGGTGGAAAAATGCGCGGAACAGGACGACGCGCTGCTGGAAAAATTCCTCGAGGGTGAAGAGTTGTCGGTTGACGAGATATGGGGCATCCTGCGTCAGGCTACCATTGCCCGGCGGGTCGTGCCGGTCTATTGTGGATCGGCCTTCAAGAACAAGGGCATTCAGCGGCTATTGGACGGCATTGTCCATTTGCTGCCGGCCCCCAACGAGATTCCGCCCATTATCTGTGCCACGGACGAACGCGGTGATACCCGGCGCGAGCCGGCCGATGGTGATCCGGTTTCGGCCCTGGCGTTCAAGATCGTGGCGGACAAGCACATGGGCAAACTGACCTATATTCGCATCTATTCCGGCACCCTCGGTGCCGGGACCACGGTGCTGAACAGCACCCAGGACAAGACCCAGCGGGTTGGCCGGATACTGCGCATGCACGCCAATCGCCAGGAGGCATTGGAAGAGGCGTTCGCCGGCGATATTGTGGCCGTGGTGGGGATGGGGGAAACCAAAACCGGTGACACGCTCTGCGACAAGGAACACCCTATCCACTTGGAAGCCATCGAATTCCCCGCACCGGTGATCTCCATCAGCATCAAGCCGCTCGCACAGGCCGATAGCGAGAAGCTGGGAGAGGCGCTGTTGCGGCTGGCGGATGAGGATCCGACTTTTGTGGTCAATTACGACCATGAAACCAGCGAGACGATCATTTCCGGCATGGGCGAGCTGCACCTTGAAATCATTGTTGACCGCATCAAGCGCGAATTCAATGTGAAAGCCGATGTAGGGCGCCCGGAAGTGGCCTACCGGGAAACCGGTACACGACGCGTGGAGGGGTCCTACAAGCACGTCAAGCAGTCGGGCGGGCGTGGTCAGTACGGCCATGTGGTGCTGGTTCTTGAGCCGCTGGACCCCGGTGCCGGATTCGAATTTGTTAACAAGATTGTCGGGGGGCGTATCCCGTCCGAATATATTCCCGCCGTGGAGAAGGGTATCATCAAGGCTATGACATCTGGCCCGTACGCCGGTTACCCGGTGGTGGATATGCGCGTGGAGCTGGTGGACGGATCGTACCACGATGTGGACTCCAGCGATTTCGCCTTTCAAGAAGCGGGGCGTGCTGGTTTCAAGGAGCTGTTCCTGAAAACCAATCCCGAGCTGCTGGAACCGGTCATGTCGGTGGAGGCGGTTACACCGGAAGAGTTTATGGGGCCGGTTTCCAGTTCGGTCTGCCAACGGCGGGGACGTATCGAATCGATGGAGACCGTCAAGGGTACCAAAGTGGTCAATGGCATGGTCCCGCTGAGCGAAATGTTCGGCTATTCCAATAGCCTGCGTACGTTGACCCAGGGACGCGCCTCGTTCAGTATGCATTTTGAACACTATGAAGCGGTTCCCTTTAGCCTGGCCGAACAAATTGTGAAGAAACGGCGTGAAGAGAATAAGGTCAGATGAAGGCTTGATCCTCCCGATTCTGCTGTGGCAATATACCCATGATGAATGCGAATACGGACAACCAAGTGACATTGCTGGCGCTTAGTGTGCACCAGGAGATGGGTGAAGATTTTGTCCACGCCGCCTGCGGGGCGAAAGAAAACGTTTGCCAGGTGGGCGCTCACCAGGTCGAACTGGACGTGCTGGCGGGAGATCCCCGGTTGAACGCCGCCTGGGATGACACCTTGAAACGGGCCGACGGAGTTTTGATCCTGGCCCGTTTCCTGGATGTGATCTCCTTGGACAAGGTAAAATCGATCTATCGGCGACTGCCGGGTGAACGTCCGTTGGGGTTGGCCATGGTGATCGTTCGTGAAAACGAAGAAGCCGATTTCAAGATGTCGTGTCCGGTTTGTGGCCAGAAATTATGGGTGCGGGACAGCGACGCCGGTAAACGTGGACGGTGCCCGAACTGCAAGAAAGCGTTCACCTTGCCGGATCAAGTCCGGCATTTGCGCGCCCAGTTGGCGTTGCCGGACTCGATTCCTGTGCTGCGGATAAAGAGCGGCGATCAGGCGTCAGCCCGGGAAGCGTTGGAAAATTTGCTGGCACAATTGGCCGAAGGACTGCAAGACGTGCCCGGCATGGACGAGAATGTGCTCAAGCAGTCGACGATCCGGGTTCAAGTTAACGCGGACGACGCGTAACCCAGTGGCCGGGCTATTTCCGGCGGCTGGACACCTGCCGGAGACAACCTGCATCGAAGACCGCCCGGGCCGTGACGTTGCGTTCCAGCCGCCGGGCCATTTCCTCCACCGCCGCTACGCGCTGCAAGGCGATCCGTAGCGGTAGTCCATCGGCCTGTGCCCGCAGGGTGACTTGCTCGTCGGGGAAATGAAGCCGGTTGCCGTCCTGGACGCCGAGCACCGTGTAAAGCAAGTCGCGTTGCCAGTGGTAGACCACTTTCATGATTTCCGCGCGCACTTCCCGCTCGGCGGCGGCAACGCGGGCGTCAAACTCTTTGCTGGTTTCCGTTTCGTCCCTTTCCAATTCTTCCGCCAGCTCGGCCCGAATCGTCTTCAGCAGGATGTCCAAAGCGTCGGCGACCCGTAACGCCCCCACGGGATGGAGGCCGACATGATCGCGCATAATGGAGAGGACCGCGGCCAGCTGTTCCGGATTCAGGTCATAGCCTACCGACGCCAGGACAATCGTTTGGCAGCGCGAACGGATGGTCGGCAGCAGCGCTTGCGGCTCGGCGGTCAATAGGAGCAACAACGCCCGGCCCAACGGTTCCTCCAACGTCTTGAGCAGCGCATTGGCGGCCTGATCGGTCAACCGGTCCGCGTAGTAGATCAGCCCCACCTTCCAGCCGCCTTCCAAGGCGGATTGTTGAAACAGGGTAATCAAATTTCGTATGTCATTCACCGCAATCCGACGCGATTTCGAGCGGGGCTTGACCCAGCGCACGTCGGGATGGGCCTGTTCCTCCAGCCGCCGCGCGACAGGATGCTGGTCGTCGGTGGCTCCGTAGAGGCAACGCAGAATGGCACCGGCGAAGGCGTCGGCATGGCCGCGCGGTGCACCGGCCAGAATATAGGCGTGTGCCAGACGACCGCTTTGGTAGGCACGCTCGAATCCCTCCCATTGCGGTCCGGTCACGTCAACCGAATTCACGCTGCACCCACTTCCAGATGGTTGCGGCGACGGCATCTGCCGACTGGCGCGCGTCCACCACCCGGAAACGCGCGGGCCAGCGCCTCGCCAGCTCCAAATAACCGTCCCGCACCCGCTCGTGAAAGGCGCGTTCCTCTTGTTCAATCCGGTCCAGGACCTGGGCCACCCCGTTGTGTCGGGCGGTGATGCGGCGTAGTCCTTCCGCACAGTCCACGTCCAGCAGTAGCGTCAAGTCGGGTACGGTCTCGCCAATGGCAAATTCATTGATAGCAATCATCTGCTCGCGATCAAAGCCGCGGCCATAGCCTTGATACGCCACCGTCGAATCGGCAAAACGATCACAGACCACCCAATCCCCGCGTTCCAGCGCCGGGCGGATCACGCGGCCGACCAATTGTGCCCGACTGGCCGCAAACAACAACACCTCAGCCGGTGGCTCGATGGCTTCCCCCGTGGTACCGTGCTGCAGGATGTCGCGGATCGCCTCCCCGGTGGCTGTGCCACCCGGTTCCCGCGTATACACGACGGTGTGCCCAGCCTGCTCCAACCGGTCAATCAACCGTTTGGCGTGCGTCGTCTTGCCGCCCCCTTCCGGTCCCTCGAACGTAATAAATTTTCCTCGTGGTTTCATCTGGCCCGCCAGCCTAAATCAATCCCCCCCCCGTGGCAATCCCGATACGCAATGGCCCAGCTATTCTCATTTTTGCGTCGTATTCGGTTTCTCCCCTCCTTACTGCTCCAGCACCAGCTCCAACAGGACGCGGGTGTGCTCAGGGTCCGGTCGCACGCGGGGAAAGAAAGTGCGCGCGTCGCTGGACGACACCCCGCCCCCGGCCGGTGGTCGCGGCGGCAACAGCACCTCGACCCATTGCGCGGCCGGACGGTGCCTGACCCGCACGCCGGTATACCCCTTCGGAGCCGCCACCCGCGCCTCGCGCAGGGGTCTTCGGAGGACCTGTGGTCGCGACTGAGGTGGTCGACGATTCTTGGGTGCGAACGGTTTGCGAAGAAGGTGCGGGGAAAGGCGACCGTTCAGCGTGAGACCCATGGGC
>SLLF01000327.1 GCA_007134175.1 Kiritimatiellia bacterium
CAGAGTCCAGAAAAAAATCAAAAAAAATCGCCCCATTATCAAACGGAAGCTATTTCAGCATCCAGACAGCCTCCCCGCACCCTCCAGTCACGCGCGGCCATCGCCATAATTAGAATAGCTGCAGGGCATACGCATCCAAATCTTATGCGTTTGCCCCGGTTGCTCACCGGTACGGGCAGCGGGCCAGCCATTGGAAGCCGGCGGGGGTGACGCAGACGGTGTCCTCGATGCGGACGCCGCCGTAGGCCTTGTAATAGAGGCCCGGTTCCACAGTGACCACGTCACCGCTGCGCAGCCGGTTGGCCGATAGATTGAGCGACGGCACCTCGTGAATCTCCAGCCCGACGCCGTGTCCGGTGCTGTGGATAAAGCCTTCGCCCCAACCGTTCTTGACGGTGGTTTCAAAGCCGTGGGCGCGCAGAACCGATTGCGCGGTGGTGTGCACGCGCTTGACGCTGATGCCGGCGCGCAGCGTCCGCAGCGCGGCCCGCTGGGCGGCCGCGACCGCCCGCCACATGCGGCGCACTTCCGGTAACGGGGTGCCGGGGATAACGGTGCGCGTGATGTCGCCCCAGTAACCGGTGGCCTTGTGACGCGGGAAGATGTCGATGACGATTGGATAACCGGCCGGTAACGGGCCGTGCCCGCGCTCGTGCGGATCGGCCCCCTGCGTGTGTCCGGCCACGATGGTCTCCGTGGCGCTGCAGTCGGCGGTCAACAAGCATTGCTCAATGGCGCTGCGCACCCGTTCGGCAGTCAAACGATGGCGGCTCTGACGCAAGTAACCGCGCGCGTCGACGTCCGCTTCCTTGATGATGCGCATGGCGAGCTTCATGGCCTTGACCGCCGCCCGCTGCGTCTGCGCAATGGCGGCGACTTCATCTTCTCGCTTGCGCCGTCGCTGCGGTAAGAGCGGGCCGGTGGCCACGTCGACGCCAATGTGCGCGCGGCGCAGGGTGTCGGCAATACCTACCGGGAATGAGGCGGCCACCCGTACCTGCCGCAACCCCTCGTCCCGGATCAAGGCCTTGGCCCAAGCCGCCAGCGAGCCGGCCGCCGGGCCGGTGAGCCCGAGTAGCTGCGGTGTCACCACCCGGCTCACCCGCGCCGTCTGCTGCGCCCGGCCAAACTCCAACAGCGACACCATCAGGCTGATCCGCGATCCGCGCACCACCGCGACCACCGGATCGGGCGCGCTAAAGCCCGTTAGATAGCGCAGATGCACATCCTGCGCACCGCCTTCAACCAACAATATCCCGCTTGTTAATTTCTTTGCCAAAAATCAAGCCTCCCGTTATTTCCTCCCCGCATGCAGCCACGTTCGCAACTGGTTGTCAATCCCGTGATAACAGCAAAAACCCGCCCTGACCGTCTTGCCGAAGCCTCACCAAATCTAAATGCATAATCGCCTATCTAGTGTGTTTTACTAAAACGGCTGCTAGATGTGGTGGTTTTTTATTTTGTCGGTTAATTCTCTTTTTTTCCCTTGAGGCGGTTTGACTACCCCCTTACTCTTGTCTCCGTACAGGCAATACACAAGCCTCCCAGAGGGTGTTGATAACCTATTAATAACCTTTTAAAGACTTGAGCGCGGTTGCTGTAAGGTGCTGGTTGGGCGAACCTAAGTGGGGTATCCGACCGGTTGTTATTCACGGAGGGACGGGACGCCGTGGAAGGCAAGATCGGGTCGTTTTTTGCGGGAACGAATCCGAAACGATGCGCGCGGAGCCGATGCGAGATGCTCCGTCGAAAGGATAGGGAGGCAGACGTTAACATTTTAGAGAAGGGGGAGCGGCTGTGGAAACCAACGTATCCGCGCTGTGGACGGGGACATGCAAACGTCTGCGGGAAGTGCTTTCGAAGGATGTCTACGAACGGTGGATCAAGGTCATAGAGGCCGAAAAGCTGGACGGCGACACCTTGACACTGCATGTGGCCAACGACTTTTACCAGTCGTGGCTGGAAGAGAATTATTTATCGCTGATCAAAGACGCTGTGGGGGCGGTTTGCGGGCGCGAACTGAACATTGTGTTCGGCGTTAATCATCACGTGCCCGAATCGCTGCCGAGCGCACCGGCCAGTCGACCCAAGGCCAAAAAAGCCAGTAGCCCGAGAAGTAAGACGCGGGCGCCGATGAATCCCAACTACACGTTTGACTCGTTCATCATCGGCGCGTCCAACAACTTTGCGCATGCCGCCTGCCTGGCGGTGGCGCAATCGCCGGCCCGCGCCTATAACCCGCTCTTCATCTATGGCGGCGTGGGGCTGGGCAAGACGCACTTGATGCAGGCGATCGGTAATCATGTGCTGCAGCAAAAACCGGAGGCCGAGGTTCGCTATCTTTCCTGCGAAACGTTTACCAACGACTATATCGACGCGATTCAGAACCGGAGCTTGGTGGCCTTCCGGCGTAAACACCGCCAGGCCGATCTCCTCTTGATCGACGATATCCAGTTCCTGGCGGGCAAGGAGCGGATGCAGGAAGAGTTTTTCCACACCTTTAACGCTTTGTTCGACCAGCATAAGCAGATCATTTTGACCTGCGACCGGCCGGCCTGCGAGATCCCGGGTTTGGAGCACCGGCTGGTTTCGCGCTTCGAGTGGGGGCTGGTGACGGAACTGGAAACGCCGGACATGGAGACCCGCATCGCGATCCTGCGGAAGAAGCAGGAGAACCTTTCGTTGCGGTTGCCGGACGACGTGCTGGAGTTTCTGGCCGGTCGTGTCCGGTCCAACATCCGGCGGCTGGAAGGGGCGCTGATTCGCGCGGCTTCCTACGCCTCGCTGACCGGCCGGGAATTGACGCGCGATGCGCTGGAATATTTGTTGCGCGACACGCTGGACCAGGAACAGCAGGAACGGCTATCGATCGAGCAGATTCAGCGGACGGTGGCCGAGTTCTATGATATCCGCGTGGCGGACATGTCGAGCAAGCGTCGACCGCAGTCGATCGCCATGCCGCGGCAGGTGGCGATGTATCTCAGTCGCGAGCTGACCCAGCACTCCTTCCCGACCATTGCCGAGGCGTTCAGCAAGAACCACGCCACGGTGCTGCACGCCTGCCGCTTGATCGGCGGCCGAGTGGGGCAGGACGAGGATCTCCGCAAATCGATCACGGCCATTCAACAGAAACTGGGGCGCAGTTAACACGGCCCCCTGGCACGTGACGGCGGTTGGAGGAACATTCAATGCCGGCCTATACGGTACCTGCGGAAGCGGCCGGCAGCCGCTGGGACAGCTGGCTGCACCACGTGCACGACAACGTGTCGCGTGCCCGTATCCAGGAATGGATTCGCGCTGGTCACGTGCGTGTCGACGGCCAGACGGTCAAACCAGGCCAATCCGTTACGCCCGGGGCGCAGGTGACCGTTACCCCCCCCGCACCGGTCGCGGCTCGCGCGGAGCCGGAGGCGATCCCGCTGGATATCCGCTACGAGGATGACGCCTTACTGGTCGTCAACAAACCGCCCGGCTTAGTGGTGCATCCGGCGGCCGGCCATGCCGTAGGGACGCTGGTCAACGCCTTGTTGCATCACTGCACCGATCTGCCGGGCATTGGCGGGGAGGAACGGCCCGGGATTGTGCACCGGCTGGATAAGGACACTAGCGGGCTGCTGGTGGTAGCGAAAACGGAATCCGCGTTAACGTCGCTGAGCCGGCAGTTCAAGGCGCGCACCGTGCAGAAAGGTTATGTGGCCCTGGTGCAGGGAGACGTGGCGCCGCCCACCGGCACCATTGAAACGGCGATCGGCCGTGATCCGCATCAGCGCCAGCGTATGCGCGCTGCCGTGGCGGGCGGACGGATGGCCTGCACCCGCTATGCGGTCCGGACCCAGTGCGCCGAAGGGGCCTGGCTGGATGTAACCATCGAGACCGGCCGTACGCATCAGATTCGGGTGCACCTGGCGCATATCGGACATCCGGTGCTGGGCGACAGCACCTATGGACGCTGCCGCCCATTAGCCGACGGTACGGTGATCCCACGCCAGATGCTGCACGCAGCCATCCTTGCCCTGCAGCATCCGGTCACCGGCATCGCGCTTGAATTCAATGCGACGATCCCCGACGATATGCGGCAGGTCTGGCGGGCGTTGTGCCCCCACTCCGCAAGACAACCGGAAGGAACCGATTAGTCATGGAAATCATCACGTCCGTCACCACCATGCAGCGTTGGTCGCGCGAGGTCCACCGGCAGGGCCAGACGGTGGCTTTCGTGCCGACCATGGGCTATTTGCACGAAGGGCACCTGGCGTTGATCCGTGCCGCGCAGACGGCGGGCGACAAGGTGGTCGTCAGCCTCTTCGTCAATCCCACCCAGTTCGGACCGCAGGAAGATTTCGCCCACTACCCCCGGGATCGCGCCCGCGACGAGGCCCTCTGCCGGGATGCTGACGTAGCGGCGTGTTTCATCCCGGCCACAGAAGAGATGTATGCGCCCGACCACCAAATCTACATGGAAGAACCGGCCGCAGCGCGCCTACTGGAAGGGGCCCACCGACCGGGCCACTTCCGCGGGGTGCTGACGGTGGTCGCCAAGTTGTTCGGGGCGGTTCAGCCGGACGTGGCGGTGTTCGGCGAAAAGGATGCACAGCAGTTGTGGCTGGTGGAAAAGCTGGTGGCCGATCTGAATTTCCCCGTCCGCATCATGGCCCATCCGACCGTGCGCGAACCGGACGGTTTAGCCATGAGTTCCCGCAATAAATATCTGCAGCCCGCTCAACGCGAGCGGGCTACCTGCCTCTACCGGGCCTTGCAGGTGGCGGCCCAAAAGGTGGCGGCTGGAGAGACACGGGCGGCGGTGGTGCTGGAAAGCATGCAGCCAGTGTTGGCGACGGTCCCGGAGGCCCGTATCGATTACGTGGCCCTGGTGGATCCCGGCACCTTTCGCCCGCTGGAGCAGGAAGTAAGCACCCCGTGCCGCGCGGTACTGGCCGTGCGCATCGGATCGACACGCCTCATCGACACGATGTTGCTGAGCGCCGGAAACGAAACGTGAGGGGTGCCTATGGAAAAATCCAGACCAGGGGCCCGGCAACATTAGGGGTTGGCATGACTCACCAACCGGTGCAAGGCGTCGTTGAGTAATGACGAATGGCGGTTCATTACAGGAAGGGACATCGTATGGCTGATTCATTGTGTATATTCCATATCGACTTGAATTTCGTAAACCTGCGTCCTGATTATCTGCGGCGGTGGTTGTCGCTCATCGCGGATATGGGCTTCAACGCGATCCTTTGGGAGCTGGAGGACAAGGTCGCGTGGGCCACCTGTCCGGATGCCATCTGGCCCGAAGCCATGACGAAAGAGGAATTCCGCGCGCTTCTCGATCATGCCGCCGATCTCGGGCTGGAAGCCATCCCCCTGCTGCAGACCATCGGCCATGCCGAGTACATTCTTAAACAGGACGCCTACCGTTCGATGCGCGAGCTGCCGGATCGTCACGATTGCTACTGCACGGAGAATCCGCAAACCCGCTCGTTTCTCAAGCGCCTGATCACAGAGTATCTGGATCTGTTCGGTCCCGTCCGCCGTTTCCATCTCGGCGGCGACGAGGCCTATGTATTTGCCCGCTGCCCAACGTGTGCAGCTGTAGCGAAAGAAATCACCCACAACGCCCTCTATGCCCGCCATATCGCTGACCTTGCGACTCCGATTAAGGACC
>SLLF01000039.1 GCA_007134175.1 Kiritimatiellia bacterium
CCGCTTTCAGTTCCTGCAACTGAGCGCCCGTTTCACTTTCCTGCTGCTGGCTCTCGGCCTGCAGTTGCGCGTAGGTCGCCCGTAGCTCCTCCAGCTCGCGCTGTGCCTGTTCGGCCTGCTCGCGCAGTTCCGTCTCCGCGCGCGTCTGCGTGTCGAGCTGCAGCTGCACGGAATTGAGCTCTTCCGCGTAGCGCTGGGTTTCGCTTTCCGCGCGCTGTAACCGCTCCTGCAGGGCCTGTTCAGCCTGGCGGGCATTGTCTTCTACCGCTGTTACCCGCTCGCGCTGCTGGCGCAGGAACGACTCCTTCTCCGCCGTCAATTCCCTGGCTTCATGCAACTGCGCGGAAAGATGGGCGATCTTCTGCTCCAGTGCCCGGTTCCGCGTGTCGGCGTCGGACTGCTGCAGACGCAGGTTTTCCAAGTCGGATTCCAGCATGCGTTCGCGACTGGAGGTTTCCTCTTGCAGCTGAACGTAGAGCGTCTTCTGCTCTTCCAGTTCCTCGATTTTTTGCGCCGCAATGGCCTCCTCCAATTCGGTTTGCAAGCGTTGCCGTTCCTGCTCATGCTCGCGACGCACCCGCTGCAGTTCCGCTTGCAACTCACGCCACTGCTCCTTCTGCCGCTCCAGTTGCTGCTCTTTTTCCTTGCTGACCCCTTCGGCCACGTGCAGCCGTGCCCGGATCTCATCCAATTGCGTGCTCAGATCATGAATGCGCCGGGTCGCGGCGGTATCGCTTTGTTGTGCCTGCAGCTCGTTTATGGTTTCGGTCAACGACTGCTCGCGTTCCGCCTTGGCCGCACGCAGTTCCTGCAACTCGTTTTCCAGCGCGGCCACCCGCTGGGCCGTTTGCTCGGCGGCGGCACGCGCTTCCCGCACCTCCGCCAACTCTTGTTCCAACCGCTCGTTGGCGGCCTGCAGGTCGGCCACTTCCGCTTCGCGGGCGGATACCGTGGTTCCGGTCTCTTCCGCCTTGTCACGTAGCTCCGCCAGTTCCTGCTCCAACCGCTCGTTCGCTGCCTTCAGGTCGGCGGCTTCCGTCTCGCGCGCCGCCACGCTGGCACCGGTTTGTTCGGCGGACGCGCGGATTTCCGCCAACTCCCGTTCCAACTGCTCATTGGCCGCTTTCAGTTTAGCCGCCTCTGCTTCGCGCGCCGCAATAGCCGCCTCTGTATCACCGGCGGATGCCCGGGCCGCCGTCAACTCGGACTGGCTGCGGTCCTGCGCCGCTTTGGCCTCCGCCAGCTCGCGTTCGAGTTCGCCCATTCGCTTGGCCAAATCCTCGCTGCCGGCTTGGGCCGAGCGGGCTTTCTCCAAGTCCGCGGACAAGGACGCGATGCGCGTTTCGGCCTGGCGGGCCTGCTGCTGCCCTTCCTGGGCCGCCGCAAGTTCCTGCTGCACGTTCTTAAGTTGTGTCTCCAAGTCCCGCACCCGCCGCGCCGCTTTCTCGCCAGCCTGCGTGTCGACCTCCAACTGCCTGGCTTTGAGCGCCTCGATTTCCTGCTCCAATTCGCGTTCGCGTCGCTGACTGCGATCGCGCTGCTCGTCTAGTTTGCGCTGCAACGCTTCCACATCCCCGTTGTCCGCCGCTCTGCTCTTGGGAATACTCGGCTTGCCACGCGGAGGCACGTTGCCACCGCCCGTACCCGGAATGGATTGCGTCATCTGCGGATCCGCCAGCAGCTCTCCGACTTGTACCTGCTCACCGGTATCCTTGTTTTTGGCCGTGCTCGATTCCTTGACCGCCCCGGATCCAACAAAATCCTTGATGGCCTCGCGATTGACGGGTCCGAAGGTCTTCCCGTTGGCGAGTTCCACCATCCACCGCATACCAAGTTCCGGCAGCGTTTCCACCGGTGTCCAGTTCTGTTTATCCTGCGACACCTTGTTGCCTGGCGCGATACGGCAATTGTTGGCCCAGTTGCGTAATTGCTCAATGGCAATCGGGCCATATACATCGCCGTCGTCCGTCTGCAGATACCACTCGCTCGATCGATTGTTGTCCACCATGGCTTACCTCGCTTCAGAAATGAAAGGGAATACACTTCCCCCTTGGAACGATCCGGGGGAAGTAATAGGCGTTTGCTGGCAACGAGTAAAGGAAAAAGTCCAGCGAACAGCCGCTTTATCATTGTCAGCGGCGGTGGGTCGGCGGCATAGTGCCGGGCGACACCATGACCCTGCGCTACACTTCAACCCGCTACTGGCGACGGCTAACGGTTATTGCCGTACTTGGCCCGCTGTTGATCGTGGTGGGGTTGTTTCTGGGCGACGGCTGGCGCGAGCCCTGGACGCTCCTCGATCCGGCGCGCGCCGGCATCCTTCAGTTGCGACTGTGGCGGGTGGGCTTGGGTGCACTGGCGGGGGCCTCGCTGGCCCTGGCCGGTTGTGTGCTGCAGACCGTTCTACGCAACCCGCTGGCCGAGCCCTTTGTATTGGGGCTCTCCTCCGGAGCCGGGCTGGGCACCGCCGCCTGTATTGTGCTGGGGGCACTGGTGCTGCATCCGATTCTGCTGCCCTTGTCCGGCTTCGCCGGTGCCATGTGCAGCTTGCTGGTGGTCTACCACCTCGCTCGTACCGCTCGCGGCACCACCCCGCACACCTTGATCCTGGCCGGGGTGGTCTGGGGCTCCATTACCCACAGCGTACTGATGTTCCTGGTCACCCAATCCTCGGCGGAGGGATTGCAGGCTATTCTCTGGTGGATGTTGGGCGACTTGCAGGTGTACGACCCGCAACTGATCATCATGGTGGCGGTCATGAACAGTGCGGCAGCCTTGGGCTTGTTCGCCCATCATCGCGCCTTGAACGCCCTGTTACTGGGCGACGAAGGTGCCGCGCACGTCGGCGTCAACACGGAACGCGTCAAGATCACGGTACTGGCCCTGGGCACGTTGTTGGCCGCCGCCGCCGTCAGTGTCAGCGGCATCATTGCTTTTGTTGGACTGGTTGCGCCGCATGTCGCGCGCGCCTGGGTGGGTTCCGACCATCGACGGCTGTTACCGGCCGCCGCCCTGGCGGGGGCCACCTTCCTGGTATGGGCCGACGGGATCGGGCGCACGCTGCTCTTTCCGGTGGAGATTCCCGTAGGCGTGTTGACCGCCCTGGTCGGCGGCCCGTTCTTCCTGCTGTTGTTGCGACGCAAACAAAAGGAAATCTGGACGTGAACGCAACACCGTTGTTCGTGCTGGATGCGATCCACGCCGGCTACCTGGGGCAACCCGTGCTCCGCGGACTCTCCGCGACCATTGGACCCGCGGAAATCGTGGCGCTGATCGGCCCCAACGGCGTCGGCAAAACCACCCTGCTCAAAGTGCTCGCGGGCGATCTACCGCTGCAAGCCGGGCAGTTAACCTACCGCGGAAAGCCCCTGGCGGCCTGGCCCCGGGGTATACGAGCCCAATCCATTGCCTACGTTCCTCCGGTCCTGGACTTGTTAACCGCAATGCCCGTGGCCGAGTTTGTCGCGCTCGGACGCACGCCCTACCTCTTGGGCGGGCGCCGCTGGCAAAAAGCCGATCAAGCCGCCGTGGAGCACAGCCTGCAGGTGATGGCACTGGACCGCTTTCGTGATCGCAACGTGCATGAGCTGAGCGAAGGCGAAAAGCACCGCGCGATGATGGCTCTCGCCTTGGCGCAGGAACCTACCGTGCTGTTACTGGACGAGCCGACCGCGCATCTGGACATCAAGCATGCCTGGCACACCATGGAATGGGTGGCATCGTGGCACCGGGAAATGCGCACCACGGTCATCATGACCACGCACGACCTCAACCTCGCCGCCACCTTTGCCGAACGCTTATGGTTGCTGGCCGACGGTACATTACGGGCAGCCGGACCCGCTGCCGAGGTGTTGACGCCCGACCTGCTCAGCCACGTCTACGACTACCCCATTCGCGTCTGGACCGACGCCGGCGCGACCACCCGCCGCGTCTTCCCCGTTCGGGTCAAGGACCGGGGGCAGGGCCGGACGTCACTCCTTGTCTAGTTGCAGGGTGGTGGGTGCGTCAAGCCGGCTCCAGGCAGCTACTATGTTGGCGCACGTTATCAATGCGCAGGCGCAACAATTGGGCTTCGGGCCCCCAGGCTAGTTCGTCGCCTACCCGGTAGCCCAGCAAGGCCATGCCGATCGGGGACAGAACCGATACGCGTGTTGTGCCGTCTGATTCCTCCGGCATAACCAACCTGAACGACTCTTTGGCGCCGCCATCTAGATCGGTAATCCAGACGGTAGAATTGATCATGACGACATCGTCCGGCATTCTTTCCGTGGGCAGGATACGAGCCCGCTTTAGTTCGTCCTTAAGATCCAGCATAAATTCCAGATAAGGTAAGGCCGCGCCTTTTACGTCCGGCATTACCAATCCGGCCAACAAAGCCCGGTCGTGGTCGCTCAATAATATCTTCTTATTTTTCATGGTTTACCTCCGTACAATCCATTTGAGCTGGATGCTTGCTTATTTTGGTGCGGCCCCTTTGCTGGAACTCCGGGTTCGTCGGGTTTTGGATACGCTTGGTGGCCTAGGACAAGGTGTCCGCACAAACGAGGGCTCCACGCCCCCGGCATTGGCAGCGGGCTCCAATATGTCCAGGACGGCTGCAGGCGATGCACACTTCAGTAGCGCTTCGCGCACGGCAGGCCGGATCATGCGCCGCGCGATCCGGGCTTGTAACGCCAAATGCTCGTCACAAAATCCATCCGGCGTGACCAGCAGAAAGATAAACCGGCTGGGCGCACCGTCGGCACTACCGAAATTCACACCGTTGGGGCAAATGGCCATGCTGCCGGCCATGCCGCGAAAGCCGTGCAAGTGAATGTGCGGAAACGCGGTTTGACAGTCCACGGCAGACGGCATCGCGCGTTCCCTTGCCATGGCGAGATCAATCAGTTTCCGCCGCGAAGAGCATGGCACCTGATTTTCCAGAATAAGCGCTTCGATAAGCAGTGCAATGGCGGCTTCCTTATCCTCCGGGTGAGCATCCTGCAGAATCAACCGCCCCCAAAAGAGCCGCCGCAACGTGACGGGCGACGGACGTTTGGGGGAAAACAAGATCTGGGACGCCGCAGATTGACGCGCCACGGCGGCTGCCATTGATGCAGAAAAGTGACCGGCATCCGTCAACAATGGGGGGGCGGCCATGATCAGCAAATCGTCGGGATGTATCCGGCGAACAATGTCATGCACCACATTGGATTCGAGGCACACATCGAAATCCGCGTTCACGCCCAGCAGGTACGATGTCCGGGCATCAATGAGCTGGTTCAAATCGGTTCCTTCAGGAAGCGGCTCCCCGGTGGCGGGTAGATCTTCCGGACGCGGCAGGTAGAGGATGAACAAGGGCACCTTTAATGTGGCCGCAATCTCTTTGGCCACCCATAACTGTTGCAGGGCATGATACCCGCGTGAGGTCGCCACAACCACTCGGCGGATCCGCTTTTCCGCCTGCTGGCGTACCAGCATGGTCGGCAGGTTTAAACCGATAACGTGCCGCAACACCACGTCGACCCGGTCTTCATCCAATAGCCAGTCTGTCGTCAAGAATCCCATCGGACAGCGGAGCCGTGCGTCGGCGTCATCGCTGGAATCGTAATCGCCATTATCCGCCTGATAACGACCGCCGCCCTCTTTACCCGTCAACGTGTCCGCTTCTCCATGCATCAC